>NZ_JAUORW010000009.1:0-221181 GCF_030548245.1 Psychrosphaera sp. 1_MG-2023 | reverse complement strand
AATTCGCACTAAAGAATGCTTGAATGTTGCTAGTAACACCAATGTATAGCGCACCAAAATATTTTTACTTTCGGAGTCGTTTGTTGGAGATTCCAAATATCGCTGGGGCGACTTTGGAATGACGATCTGTTCTAAAAACCTGTGGGGTCAGAGTCGCTGATCGCAAAATGCCCGCTAATCCTAAGCTTTATAAGTCGAGCCTAAGCGATATTAGGGACCTCCAACCAAATGCAGAGGAAGTTCATAATCCACTTTTAATTGGCATACAGTAATCAGAATAAAAAACGTCATCCCAAAAGAGCCTAAGCGATATTCAGAACCTCCAACCAAGTGCAGAGGAAGTGCATAGTTCGCCTAAATATTTTAGGCCCAGAAAATCAGCAAACTCAGCTTCCGCTGTATTATCGCTCAATTCTCCAAGGCGGACGTTCTAATTTAATATCTTTACCAACCGCCTTTGAAATTAATGGCACTAATCGCTCCTGTGATGAACTCACAAGGGAGAATATGTGTCCTTGAATATCAGTTACTTTAACTGTTGTTTCCATATCGACAGCGGGATTGAAGACCGTCTGATTTTTAGCAATCACTTCTCGAGACAATGCTTGTTTCTCAATTTTATCAGCGATCACCTTTTTGGTTTCAAGTTTATTGGTTTTTGTCCGTGCGGTTCTACCAGCTCGGTGTATATAATCATTATTGTTAACTGGTAAATCGTAGTTAATCACATAATACAAACCGCTAATATCAATACCACGGGAAACAATGTCAGTAGCAACTAGACATTTAAATTCGCCATCTTTAAAGCCAGCTAGTCGTTGCTGTCTTTGTTTTTGCGAGATTTCATTATGGATACCTGTTGTAACAAATCCTTCGTCATTTAAAATCTTGGTTAAAAAATTAACGTCAAATTTAGTACGAGCAAAAATTAATACTCGGTCACAGTTGATCATATTTAACAAACCAAATAAATGTTTGTTTTTATCGTCACCATAACAACGGTACATTGTATGTAAAATTTTATCTAAAGCTGGTTGTATACTGCCGCCTTTAACAATTTTAACTCTGTTTAAATGTTCTTGATTAAACTTGTTTAAGGTTTTTGAATCCGTTGCAGAAAACAGAACCTTTTGTGCTTTTTTCGGCATCGCCGCTAAAATATTTTTCAGCTCGTGATAAATACCCATGCTGACCAATCTGTCAGCTTCGTCCATAACAAAAAATTGAATGTCATTTAATGAAATAGCTTTTATCTTCATTAAGTCAATCAGTCGCTTTGGAGTAGCAACAATAATGTCCGTTCCACGTTTAAAGCGATTGACTTGTGATTGAATACGCACCCCACCAAATATACTGATGGTACGCAATTTTAAACCTTTACCATATTGACCAATTGACTCTTCAACTTGTTGCGCCAGTTCTCGGGTAGGTACTAAGAATAACGCACGGATAGGTCTAACTTGGTCTTCACTGTGATCAGTCTGACTTAGCTCTTGCAATATAGGCAGTAAATAAGCCGCAGTTTTACCGGTTCCTGTCGGGGCAATAGCGTAAGTATCGGTGCCAGAAAGTACTGCACCAATTGATTTTTCTTGTATATAAGTTGGCTTTTTATAGCCCAAACGCTTGATATTAGATTGAAGCGTTGTGTTAATGCCCAGTTTTGCGAAAGTCGTCATTATGATAATTTATTTGCGAAGAATGGCCGCATTATACCTAAACTAATCAAAAAAACCTCACTCGATATGTACACCTAGAATAAAACCACCAAATTTATTTAAACTGCAGCCACTAAATATCATGTATTCGGCAATTATAATGGACGATAAAGCGAGCAACGAGACAAAGCCGACAATCACTTGAATGTAAAAAGTAGAGCGACTTATGAGACAATGCAGGGAGCAACTAAATTGCTAAATTTAGCTTATTAACACTCTTATGGTCAAAACAATGAACGACCTCGGTACTAATCTAAATAGGTTAAATATAAGCTAAATACATAAAACACAGCTAAATTTACTAAAAACTAAACCAAAACTTAACACTTCGCGTATATAGATAACGACCTAACAGAAAAAGTGACCTAAATGTTCTCAATATTTAAAAAAGATCCAATTAAAAAGTTAAATAAAACTTATGAAACAAAACTAGAGCAAGCGATGTTGGCGCAACGAAACGGGAATATCAGAGCATACTCAATGATTACCGCTGAAGCTGAAAAAATTGCCGATGAAATTAAAATATTAGAGGATGCCAAAAGTGCCCAATAATGAGTCTGTCACTTTAGACTAATTAAGCGAACTCAGCGATGCAGGTGCCACCATTTTGTGGCTCATAAAGCGAATTCTACCAGCGTGATAATGCATCTTTGTCTTTATCATTAAATTCAACCCAACGTTCGCCTTCTGTTGTTTGCTCTTTTTTCCAAAATGGCGCGTCGTTCTTGAGGTAATCCATTATAAATTGTGAAGCACTAAACGCGGCTTCACGGTGTTTACTTGTAACGCCCACAAATACAATCTGTTCGCTCAAACCTAATGAACCCACGCGATGAATAATTGTTATTCTCCCTAGTGGCCATTTTTGTTTCGCTTCCAACGCGATTGTCTCAAGCGCTTTTTCCGTCATTCCAGGATAATGTTCTAGGGTTAACCCCAATACTTGATGCCCTTGATTATAATCTCGAACCAAGCCAGTAAATGTAACAACCGCACCGTTTTCTGTGTCGTTTGCCAGTAACTTTTGGTATTCACTACCTAAGTCAAAGTCATCATTTTGAACTAATACCCTAATGCTATTTAACATATTAGCCCCCTGTGACCGGCGGAAATAACGCGACTTCATCATTCGGATGTATCGTATGGTTTTTATCGACCATGGTCTGGTTTACAGCCACTAACAATTTATTATTGGTGAGATAACGTTGCCATTGAGGATATTGCGTCACTAGTATGCCAATTAAGTCTGCGACCGCTGTCGCTTCTTTCAGCTCGACTTGAACTTGTTCACAACCAAGTTGCTCCCGTAATTGGGCAAAAAATAAAATATCGGTCATGACCAATCCTACTTAAAAATATTTATAAAAATCAAACAACTTTAAACTGAGCATAAACCGTTTGTCCTGCATCTAACGCCATACGTTCCTGCGACATTGCCGAAATTTCGGCCAAGATTGTTTGCCCATTGACGGTTAGTGTTATTAAAACGTAATTTTGCTTTTGTTCGACACTTTGTATTGTTGCCGGAAGTTGATTCACCATACTTGAAGACTGGCTACTTTCTTTATTAATAACCACTTTTGAGCCATCGATAACGAGGTATTCAAGTTCATCATCGCTATCAGAAATATGACTAAACAAAAGTAACTTTTCGGTACCTTCAACTTGCCAGCGTGTTAATTGGTATTGCGCTAACCTTGCATCAAATTTTACACTAAGTTGGCTTAATGTAGGCTGATTATTTGTCGATGAAATTTGCGTGACTAGCTTTTTACTCGGGCCTTGGCTGACCACTTCACCCTGTTCAATCCAGACAATATGATCACAGCACATGGCCAGTTCTTTTAACGAATGACTCACCATAACAAACTGCATTTTGTAGTCACGTTTCAATTTTCTAAGTAACGAGGCAAATTGATCCCGACTATGCCAATCTATCGCCGAAAATGCTTCATCGAGCAACATCACAGGTTTTCCCGACATTAACGCTCGGGCAAATATGATACGTTGTTTTTCTCCCGACGATAACGCGTTAATCGCTCGCTGCAATAGGTGTTTTATGCCGCACCAATGGATCACATCATCTAGTGTATATGGAATGTTTGACGTTTTTTTCCCGTGTTTAACCACAAAATCAAGGTTTTGTTTAACGTCTAAATGTGGAAACAAATGCGTTTTATCCGACACGATAACAAAGGGGCGATCAACCGCATTTACGTCTTGCCACAGCTGTTGGTTATAATCGATATTCAGTGTTTCAAAAGACGCGGAGTGTATACCTGCAACAGCTTTTAATAACGTCGATTTGCCACTTCCTGAAGAACCAAATATGCCCACAATATCTGTTTCGACTGGTAACTGACCCTTTAATGAAAGTCCATTTTGATGGGCGCGAAATTTAAAGTGACTCGATGTTATTTCAAAATTCATTGGCCCGCACCTTTAAACGGGCCAAAGCCGCGATTAAATTTGTAAAGCAGCACTAAACTTGTAAACGAAAACGCCACCAAAATAAACGCCAACTGATTCGCGGCCGCATAATTTAAAGTCTCAACATGGTCATACAACGCGATAGACAATACTTGGGTTTCTCCAGGAATATTGCCACCTATCATTAAGACCAGTCCAAATTCACCCAATGTGTGGGCAAAACCTAAGGTCATTGCCGACAAAATAGCAGGCCTTATAAGCGGTAAAACAAGAAACAAAAACCGCTTTACACCGTTCACGCCTAAAGATTTCGCGGTATCGATAAGATCATGATTAATTTGTGAAAACCCAGTTAATAGCGGTTGCAATACAAAAGGCAATGAATAAATAACAGACCCAAATAAGATCCCGGTAAAGCTAAATGCAAGATAACTTCCAGTAAGATCAAACCACAATTGTCCCAGGAAGCTTTGGGGCGCAAACGCCAAGAGAAAATAGAAACCCAAAACGGTCGGCGGCAATACTAAAGGAAGTGCAATAACCGCTTCAAATATTGGTTTTAAACGTCCCTTATAACGTGACAACGCCCATGCTGCAGGTAACCCAAATATCAGCAATAATACTGTGGTTAATAGCGCCAATTTTATCGTTAACCAAAGTGCGGTTAGGTCAGCTAATTCATTCATTGATTTTTGTCTTGTATCCTAACTCTCGTAATCTTTTTTGGGTGTCGGTGGACAACATAAATGTGACAAAGGTTTGCGCGAGTTGCACATCAGCGGTACGTTTTAAAATGACTAACTGTTGCTCAATCTCTGGATACCAGTCCGCGCGGAGCGTAATGTAATTTAAATACTTAGGGTCAGCAAACCGATTATACCCATTGACGACTGATGATTTAGCCACCAATCCAGCCTGCACGTTACCACTATCGACATATTGAAAAGCCTGCCCAACGTTCATCCCCTTCACCAACTGCACCGGTTTTTTGAGGTTTAGTTGCTTTAATACCGCTATGGCCGCTTGCCCGTAAGGCGCCAATCGTGGGTTAGCGATTGCGAGCTTAGTATTATAGTTTTTAAGAGTATCAAGCGTCATGTGTTTTGTGTTTGGTTGCCACCAAATTAATTCACCAACGGCATAGGTTTTTAAACTGTTTTTATAAGCGAGGTTATCAGCGATAAGTTTACGCGGGCGTTCTGAGTCTGCTGATAAAAACACGTCGTACGGCGCTCCATTGCTGATTTGACTAAAAATAATGCCAGAAGAACCGCTGGATATTTGCAATTTATGGGGGTGATTCTTTTCAAATTCGGTTTTTAACTCAGACATAACATGATAAAAATTAGTCGCAACAGCCACGTTTAACGTAGCAGCATAAGTAGGCAAACTCAAAACAAACCATAATGTGGCAATTATTTTAACTATCATGAGATGTGAAACATTTTTTAATGTGCCCCGTAAGCTATCATAAATTTGAGTATTTGACGTCGCCGATACCTGCTCACATGTTTAAATTAAATAAACTTGAACATACATGTGCGCAAAACGCCTAATTTAGCCTAACCTTTTGTGTAAGCACTGACGGATCCTTTATCAGTGCACTTATTTTTACCCTAAAAATCATTACCAATTGGTCGAGTCATATGCATGAATTTTTAAATGAGATTGTTGCTCTGCGGATGAAGTTAGGCTTTGAAACTGCGATTATTTCAAAAGTATTGGACAGAAATTATTATATTGAAGTCTGCCAATCTGATCATATATCCATCAACAAGGGTGATATCTTTAATTTAGAAGATACCTATTGCCAGAAAGTCATCTCCGCAAAACAAATCGTTACTTATAACAGTGTGGAAAAAAACCAGCATCGGACCTTACACCCCGCCTATAAATTGGTGCAATTGCTCAGCTATATTGGCTGTCCAATTTACAAAGACGGTGTAATTTGGGGCACATTAAACTTTAGCTCAACTGCGTACCGACACAAACCACTTGTACTTGAAGAAATAGAATACGTGACTAATCTAGCCGAAAAAATTTCTCTTTACTTAGATACATAAAATAAGATCTTAAGCCCTTGATCTAAATTTCCAGATGTCGAATAAGTAGAAGAAAATTCCCACCACGTTTGACGACGCATCTCTTGAAACAAAATATTAAAATGCCCTATTTCCGGCTCCGGCTCTATAACTCTAAATTCACATTTATCAATTTTACAGGTGACGCCGACAAGCTGCACACTGCTTTGAAATTCGTGATTAGCAAAAAAGTCACGTATTAATAGCTCAGTGTCATAACCCCATTCATGATCTTCCGGCTGGTTAAAAAAATCATACACTTCATCACGTTGTTTGCCTCTAAAGCCGAGCAAAAAATTAGAAAACGGCTCTTCGACCAAAGCCGTCATTTGCTCATTTGTGATGTCGCTTTCTGCAAATTGCCCAAGCTCTCGCTGTAATCGTCTGTTTTCACTTTCAAGTTCTGAAATTCTAACCGCAACGTCACCCAATTGCTTTCCGCCGTGATCAACTTCTTCGGCTAATATCATGGAGCTTTGTTTTAGGTCGTCGTTCTCAAGTCGTACTGATTCCAACTCTTGTTGCAGTAATTTAATTTGCTCTTCTAATTGCAACACTTGGTCAATATCTTCAGACGTTCGATTATCTTGCAACGCCACTATGCCACGGTATCTGTCAGCCTCAGTGGTTTCTACTTGATTAAAATCAGATGTATCGGATTGTTGTTGGTCGTGCGCTGTCGTGGTCTCTGTCCTTTGTTCAACGTAAGAGAATGTCGCCAAACTCCCTACAATTAAGCCAACCACTAAAAAACTGATATGTTTGACGTCCATAATTTAATTCCTTTGTCAGACCTAGCATGTTTATTTAAGTACAACATTCTGCCGACATCAACCTCATTTAACAACGGTTAATTTCATGAGATTTTATATAGTGTTACGTAAATTTTAGGGTCAATAAGAAAAAATGAAATGAGTGTTTTAAGGATAGGTGGCATTACACCTTACTTTTATCACAGTGGATCTGAACTTAAATGGAGGGCATGAGTTTTAAAAATGATGGACGAACAATCAATGGGGATTGAGTGACGAGCCATACCGTCAATAATCGCTTGGGTCGCCTATAGCGCCAAATTCTGTCGGGCCACTGGATTCAATATCGGTCAGCTAATCTATGTGCTTCACGCTGAGCATAAGCAACCAAGTCGCAATAAAAGTCATCAAAGTTATTAAACTCTATTGCTCCCTCAGACCGAAACCAATCAACCGCATTTTCTAGCGCGACAGGTCGAGTTAACCGAGTGCTGATCCGCATCAATACTCGTTTAATGGTATCAATATCACCATAGCTAGTTAACCAATCCATTTGTTTCATGTTGCTAATGGTTTGAATAAACCGAGGAGACATAATCTCATTATCAACCGGTAAATTATCGTAGCAGTGGGCAGAAAACTGCTCCAATGCCATGGGATGATATTGGCCAAAATTTTTCGCTAATAAATAATCAAAAAGCACGTCCAATATAATGCCACCATACTTCCGATGTTCAGGTAGCTTTGACTTCAAATCTAAAACGATAGGATGTTGATCAGTAAATGAGTCCACCAGCCTATGTAGCTGAATACCAATTTTAAGGTCGGTGGGTACCGCCATCGTTGCCACATTTCCTTTGACAAAGTCGCCTAGCAAACTGCCCACATAAGAGGTGTCAGTCTGATCAGCAAGATGTAAGTGGGCAAGGTAATTCATTTTTAATTACGAAACAATCAAACTCAAAACAGTTTAAATTAGATCAATTTTTCCATGCGTTTAATCATTTTAAAATCTAACTCAGAAATTCCGCCGGCGTCATGTGTGACAAGATATACATCCACTTTATTCCAAACGTTAGACCACTCAGGATGATGAATTAACTTTTCGGCGTGCATGGCGACTTGAGTCATCCAGCCAAATGCCTGAATAAAGTTTTTAAAGACAAACTGCTTAAACAATTTTCCGTCGACTAATTGCCATTGTGCGTCTTCAGATAATGTTGCATTAATCTCTTTTAATGCGGTTGTTAGTTCTTGTTCGTTTAGTTTTACCGCTGCCATAATTCCCTCAATTTTCAATACTGTCGATGTGTCGTCAATAATGACGAGCTTAAAAATAAAATCAAATTATTGCTTAATATTACGCATGTTCAGATGGCAAATAACCCTGACACATTGACGGTTCTATTACAAAATCGGGCGTCGACCACCAATGACCAAGTTGCTGTTCAAACCTAGATAATTCACCACTGGTAATAAAAGTATCATCAATGCCCTTAGCCATTTTTACAGCGCCAACAGATAACATTGAGTCACTTGAACCACTAGACTCGGCAGTAACCAAGCGCCGAACCTGTTTAGCCACAGCAACTGACGTATCAATTATTGTGACTGAAGCATGGTGCTTAGCTAACGCGGTGACAATTTCGTTTTTGATCAAACTGTAGTGTGTACAACCAAGTACCAAATAGGCCGTTTTTTGGGCAATAATTTTTGAGACATAGGGGGCCAAAATAGTTGAGTCAAATTTTGAAGCGCTATTAAGAGATTCGACATAGTCGGCCAATCCAATGCAAGGTATATCTTCAATAGTAGAGTACGATTGAAAGCCCGTTTTTACGTTTTGATAATGCTTACTGTTTATCGTTCTTGCTGTCGCCATAACGCTTATTATAGGCGTTGTGGCCGCTTCAACTGCTGGTTTAAGGCCTGGCTCAACACCAACAAAAGATACTGAAAAGCGTTCTCTTAGTACTTTGATGCAATTGACTGTCGCGGTATTACACGCCACAACGATGAGCTCACAGCCCTTTTCAATTAAAGTGGTAACAACACGAATACAGCGTGTAATCAACTGTGATTCAGGCAACTCACCATATGGGTTGTAAGCGGAGTCTGCAAAATAAACAATAGGCGAATCAGGTAATAGGCGTTTAATTTCACTCGCAATTGAGAGCCCACCGATTCCTGAATCAAAGACGCCTATTGTTATAGTTTCTGAGGACATCGTTCGAATTTAGTCTATTAGATGTTGATTAAATCGTTCTCGCAAGTCAGCTTCAATTGGGATCGCTTTACCCGTTTTTTGGTCCAAAACAACAAACGTTATATCTGCATCAGCTACAACGGTTTCAGTTCCTTTAACCGTAATCACCTGATTAAACACTGCGCTTTTGTTGCCTACTTTAGATAATTTGGTTTCAATCGCAAGTACTTGTCCCATATACGCACCTGTACGATATGAAATATTAATATTTACGATGACCCACGCTAAACCTAAACTTTGAAAATATTCAATATCGCCGGTTTCTTCTAGGTACTGCCAACGCGCATCTTCTAAAAATTCCAGGTATCGCGCATTATTTACGTGTTGGTAAACATCAAGGTGATAACCACGAACGGTCACAAAACTAATTTGACTCATAGGGATCCTTTTAACGTCTACGACGTTTTTTCTTTTTAAGCTCTTCTTCTTTTTCTTTGTTAGCTTCGCGCTCAGCTTCTTTCTCTTCCATGATAACTTTTGCCGCTAAGCCAAGCTCTACAGTTTCAAGGGTTATTGGCCCAAAAACACCACCGCGATATTCATTAATAACTATCTCAGATACTTTATACAAATCAGCAATACCGCCTTTACGCATACATGCACGGTTTTTCGCAATAAGATCCATCACATCAATAGGTTGCTGTGGCATCTCATCAAACTGAAAACGGTCCATTAGCAACTGAGGGTAATATTCCATCAAATATTCGATGAGATAGTACGCAATATCTTCTTTTTCAGTCACTGTGTCTTTAATGCCGCCCGTAATCGCTAAGCGATAACCACAATCCTGAGGCTCTAATTTAGGCCACAAAAACCCTGGAGTATCATGCAATACAATATTGTTGTCTAAACGAATACGTTGCTGTGCTTTAGTAACCCCCGCCTCATTGCCTGTTTTAGCGATAATACGGTCTGCCAAAATATTAATTGTTGTCGATTTTCCAACATTTGGAATTCCGCATATCAAGGCTCTAAGTTGTTTATCTTGGCTTACGCGATGCGGCACCATATCAGAGATCACATTAAGTAGATCTTTAATGCCTTTTGGATCATGCTGCGTTATCGCTATTGCAGTTATGCCACGTTCTTGCTCTAAATGTTCAAGCCATCTAGCGGTTTGAATGGGATCGGCTAAATCACTTTTGTTTAATACTTTTAAAACCGGCGTATCGCCGCGGAGTTTTGGTACTAAAGGGTTTTCACTAGAAAAAGGGATCCGTGCGTCCAGAATTTCTATGATCACGTCCACCTGCGGCATAATCTCAGCGATTTCTTTTCGCGCCTTGTGCATGTGGCCGGGAAACCAGTTTATTGCCATTTTATTCTCCAGATAACGTTAATGGGCGAATTTTACCTGTTTTAGCGCCAGTCACAACGTTAAACTTTATAAACCACTAACATTGAAAAATTGATAATTACCCACCACTATAAAAACACGTCGATATTTTAGGATTTTTAAAATGAGTACAGCAGTCATCACTGGAGCAAATCGCGGCATTGGTTTAGCCCTAAGCCAACAATTAGCAGCGAAAGGTTGGGACATTATTGCCATTTGTCGCAGCGACTCAGAAGAAATTGAGCAAATAGCCGATATGGTCATCAGTGGCATCGACATTACCCAACCAGACCATATCCAGCAGGTAAAAAAGGTTTTAGGCGATACGCAAATCGACCTATTAATCAACAATGCAGGGCTACTGCAAAACGAGACTTTAGGTGAAATTGATTACGATTCCATTCGTCAACAATTTGAAATCAATACGTTAGCGCCGCTGCAGGTAACAGAAGCCTTGATTGACAATATGATTGAAGGCAGCAAAATTGCCAATATTACAAGTCGTATGGGGTCGATTGCAGACAACGATTCAGGAGGCCGATACGGTTACCGCGCGTCTAAAGCTGCATTTAATGCCATTGGTAAGTCGTTAGCCGAAGATCTAAAAGTACGTGGCATTGCTGTTGCACAATTGCATCCAGGTTGGGTTCAAACACGTATGGTTGACTTTAGTGGTTTACTTACCGCCGAAGAATCTGCCGCTGGACTTATTGAACGTATTGAAGAATTAACTCTTGGTAATACGGGTGGCTTTTGGCATTCAAATGGCGACGTCTTGCCTTGGTAGCACTTCTTTAATAAGTGAATTAAAAGCATAAAAAAACGCGGATAATCTTATCCGCGTTTTGTTTTTAGCGCTCAGAATAACCAACAACATGTGCTAAAGGCTAACGTAAGTCTATTTTTTAGGCTGGAACTTCAATGCCCTGCTCGCGCATTTTAGCCAACTTATAACGTAACGTACGCGGACTAATGCCAAGTTTTTCAGCAACATCTTTGCGTTTTCCCTGACACATTTGCAAAGTATCTAAAATAATACGATTCTCTTGGTCACGAATTTCCATTTTAAAATCTGGTGTTTCTTCCGCGTATTCACTCGCTTGGATTTCCGCAGCGATATGATCAACCGCAAACTCTTCAACTAAAATGTGTTCGCTATCTACATTTGCATCGGTACAAAGGATCAAAGCACGTTGAATAACATTGTCGAGTTCTCGCACATTCCCAGGCCAACTGTGATTTAACAATTTCATTTTTGCTGTTGGGCTGATCTCTGGAATTTCTCTACCCATATCAACGCAATAACGTTTTAGTAAATGCATAGCAATTGGAATAATGTCGTCTTTACGTTTAGATAAACGTAACCAACGTATTGGGAAAACATTCAATCGATAGTACAAATCTTCTCTGAACTTGCCATTACGTACGGCTTCCATTAAATCGCGGTTAGATGTCGCCAAGACTCGAACATCGAGCTTTATTGTTTTGCGACTGCCAAGACGTTCAACTTCACGTTCTTGTAAAACGCGCAATAGTTTTGCCTGAAGGTTTAAATCCATTTCGGTGATTTCATCTAATAAAATCGTACCGTGTTGGGCTTGTTCAAATTTGCCAGGACACGCCTGAATCGCGCCTGTAAATGCACCTTTTTCATAACCAAACAATGTAGCTTCTAACATATTGTCAGGAATGGCTGCACAGTTAATCGCAACAAAATCATGCTCGGCGCGATTAGACTGGTCATGAATGTAACGCGCCATAACTTCTTTACCTGCACCACTTGGCCCTGTGATCATCACTGAGGCTTCAGATACGGCCACTTTTGCAGCAAGCTTTAATAATTCAATACTTTTGATATCTGCAACAACAGGACTGTGTTTTTCAACCTGTTTCACTGGCGCATAACGGCCGACCATATTGAGTAAGACTTCTGGCGCAAAAGGCTTGGCCATGTAGTCAATAGCGCCGTACTTCATCGCTTCTACAGCATGATCGATAGTTGCATAAGCAGTCATCAATAAAAATGGCGTTTGTGGATACAGTTTTTTAACTGACTTTAATAAGTCGAGTCCTGTTAAGCCACCCATTTGAACGTCTGAAACGATAAGGTCAATGACCCGCTGTTTCATTACAACAAGTGCGGCTTCTGCTGAATCAGCTTCAACAACGCTGTATCCAGCCATGGTAAGCGTATCAACTAGCGCTTCTCGTAATCCTGAATCGTCTTCTACGACTAATATTTGAGTCTGACTCATACGACTTCCTCCTGTTGTGTAGACACGTCAATTGGTGCAAGAGCATTAAGCTTAATTGGTAAATACATTTTAAAAATTGCACCGCCACCTGGTTTATTCTCAACGACAACATGCCCTTGGTGTGCCTGAGCCACGGTTTTTACAACCGATAATCCAAGACCTGTTCCCTGAGAACGTGTGGTGTAAAACGGTTCAAATATTTTTTTAATTAAATTTTTCTCAACACCTGGACCATTATCTTCTACTGAAATGATCACTCGATTTGGTTTTATTTTGTCACGTTGCGCTGCAACATGAACGTGTACACCTTGCCCGACGACCTGTACCGCATTGTGGATAAGGTTAGTGATTGCACTGGATAGACTGGTTTTATTGGCAAGCAAACAAATATCTGGTTCTGGCAACTCTACGGTTAGGTCACCTGCTTGGCTCACCAATGCATCAGAACTTTGATGCACCGACGTTAAAAGCTGTTGCAATGAAACTTGCTCTAAAACTTGGTTTTCACCACTTTTGGCAAACATCAACATGTCGTTAACTTGCTTCTCCAAATCGGATAAACGCGACGATAACTTGTCGACAAAATTAAGTCGTTGATCCACTTTCATGCGGCTATTTTTTAAATTTGCGGCATATAACATCGCTGCAGACAAAGGCGTTCTAATCTGGTGCGCTAAACTCGCGACCATACGCCCAAGTGCAGAAACCCGTTGAAGGTGACTGATCCGTTCTTGCAAAATTCTCGTTTCTGTTAAATCCGTCATCACAATTAACTGACCCGATTTTAATGGGGTAATTTCAAGTTTAACTCTACGTCCATTACGGAGTGAAACTTCATGGCCGTCATCTTCTCTAGGTTTAAAAGAGCGTCCAATAACGGTTCGCCATTTTTCACCCTCAAGTGGTTCGCCAAGCAAACTAATCGCCACTTTATTAGCTTGAGAAACCATGCCTTTTGCGTCTAATACCACAACGCCGTTTGGCATAATGTCGACTAAATGACTTAACTCAGTATTACGGTCACGTAATTTCTGAAGTTCAGCTTGTCTGATCTCGGATTGATCCTTAGAAGGTGATGTCGATTTATAATCTTCGGAAAAGCTTCTAAACGCAGGCGAAAATGAAGCCAATTTAACCTTGGCTGTTTTACTGCGTTCACTTTGCAATACTGACTGAATATTCACTGACATAATGTTATCTCTATGGATTTAATACACAGAAACTAAAACAACTATTGTGCCAACTTTATTTTATATAAATAACAATGAGTTAGGTGTTGATTTTTGAGGATCCTTTAAAACAACAAAATTTTGACGCTGATTAAAAAGGAAAAAAATGGCGTGGGATCTTAGCGCTAAAAAGTGGTTATTTGAGTCAAGTTACGACCCAAATAACCCTTTAACTTATTCGTCTTTATTCAAATCGTACTTACGCATTTTTTCAACTAGCGTTGTGCGACGTAAGTTTAGGATTTCAGCAGCACGAGCAACAACATAGTCAGTTGTTTGTAATGCTTGCTCAATTAAGTTTATTTCAAGTTCAGATAAAAACTCTTTAATGTCTAACCCTTCAGGTGGCAACATTACGGTTGTTGGATCTGCCAGCGACGTGGCTGACATAACAAAATCCTCGGAACCGTCATCATCTTCATCATCGTTCAATGCAAAGATGTCGTTAAGTGCCTGACGCTCTAAAATTTCATCTGGGTATTCAGGAACAAACGGCGCTTCGTCGGTATAACAATATCGAGGTGGTAAGTCATGTACATCAACCACTTGATTTGGAAACATAATTAACAAACGTTCAACTAGGTTCCCTAATTCACGAACATTACCAGGCCACGGATGCTCTTTTAGTGACTCTAACGCGCGGTCCGTTAAATTAAACCGAGCTTTATGCTCACGTTCAAATCGGCTTGTAAACTCTTGGATAAGCAAATGTAAATCATCTGGTCGTTGCTTTAATGAAGGTGATTCAATAGGAAATACGTTTAGACGATAATAAAGATCTTCACGAAAAGTCCCTTCTTCAATCATGTCTTCTAAATTACGATGGGTTGCCGCGATAACCCGAACGTCAGCCCGAATTGGCTTACTGCCCCCGACTCGCTCGTAAGTACGTTCTTGCAAGACTCGAAGTAACTTCACTTGCATTTGCAGCGGCATGTCACCTATTTCATCTAAAAATAGCGTGCCGCCCTGAGCCAATTCAAAGCGCCCTTTACGAGATGAAATCGCACCGGTAAACGCGCCTTTTTCGTGACCAAACAATTCGCTTTCTAACAATTCACCGGGTATTGCACCACAGTTAACAGGCACAAATGGGCCTTTAGCGCGTAAGGATAACTGGTGAACATTTCGTGCGATGACCTCTTTACCTGTACCGGATTCCCCTAATATAAGTACGTTGGCTTCTTTTTCTGCGACTTGACCTATTAAAAATTTAATTTCATTTAATACTGAAGTTTGGCCAATTAAACCGTCAAACTTATTACCGCTGCTATTTGATCTTAGTTTCGGCAGCAATCGTTTGTATTCTTGGCAGTCTCGAATTTGCTGCGTTACTGCAGGGTAAATGAAAGGTTCCGACAAAACGCCGATAACATTTTTTAGTTCGAATAAAAACTTTAAGGTTTCACCAATGAGTAAAAACGGGATCCCTGGCTGTGAACGCACTAACGCTTCATGATCGCTGGAGGACAACGCGCCTAATATGCAGGCGTCTACATCATCTTCATTAGTACATCGGGTTTGAAAATCGTTATAGCTAACAACAACACTTGTTTCGCCTATAAAAGTTAAAATACCGTGGAGTAATGATGCTCTGCGTTCATTTTCATCAACAATGATGATCTTGCCCAAACCGAGCTTTTGTTCAGATGACATATACAACCTAATTTTTACTATCGTTATGAAGATAATTGTAACGAGGTCGATCAGAGTTGCAAGTATTAAACGACAAAACTTTGACGAATTTAACTATTTAGCCTAATTATTGACACTATTCACAAATTTTCGCAAGAAACCTGTGGGGTCAGAGAAACCTGTGGGGTCAGAGTCGCTGATCGCAAAAAGCCCGCTATTCCCAAGCTTTATAAGTCGGCCGCGGCGATATTTGGAACCTCCAACCAAGTGCAGAGGAAGTGCATAGTTCGCACTAAAGAATGCTTGAATATTGCTGGTAATATCAATGTATAGCGCACCAAACTATTTTTACTTTCGGAGTCGCGTGCTGGAGATCCCAAATATCGCTGGGGCGATTTTGGAATGACGATCCTTTCTAAAAACCAGTGGGACAAAAACCTGTGGGGTCAGAGTCGCTGATCGCAAAAAGCCCGCTATTCCCAAGCTTTATAAGGCAGCCATGGCGATATTTGAAACCTCCAACCAAGTGCAAAGGAATTTCATTGTTCGCTTTTAATTGGCTCAAACCATCTGAACAAACCATCATCCTAACTAAAAAGAAGAAACCGTCATTCTGAAAGAGCCTAAGCGATATTCAGGATCTCTAACCAAGTGCAGAGGAAGTGCATAGTTCGCACTAAAGAATGCTTGAATAATGCTGGTAATATCAATGTATAGCGCACCAAACTATTTTTACTTTCGGAGTCGCGTGTTGGACATTCCAAATATCGCTGGGGCGATTTTGGAATGACGATCCTTTCTAAAAACCAGTGGGATAAAAACCTGTGGGGTCAGAGTCGCTGATCGCAAAAAGCCCGCTATTCCCAAGCTTTATAAGGCAGCCATGGCGATATTTGAAATCTCCAACCAAGTGCAGAGGAATTTCATTGTTCGCTTTTAATTGGCTCAAACCATCTGAACAAACCATCATCCGAACCAAACAGAAAAGACCGTCATTCTGAAAGAGTCTAAGCGATATGCAGAACCTCCAACCAAGTGCAGAGGAAGTTCATACTTCGCACTAAAGAATGCTTGAATATTGCTAGTTATACCAATGAATAGCGCACCAAACTATTTTTACTTTCGGAGTCGCTTGTTGGAGATCCCAAATATCGCTGGGGCGATTTTGGAATGACGATCCTTTCTAAAAACCTGTGGGATCACCCATTGGTTTTGAGCCCACTAGTTATCAAAAGAGTGTTACACCGACATCTATATTTGTTTTCGTCGTTCGGCCCAAATGCCTAACATAATAAAAATGGCTAAAACAACAATCGCAAACGTAGAGTAAGATAACTGACTTAACTGCACTTTTAATACTTGAGTCAAAACTACAGTTAACGCCCCGTAACCAAATGTACAAACCAAAACAAATACGACAGTTCGAATAATAAAGTGAGCGTTACCAAGTTGGCGTCGCACCATTTTATTGATGTCTGACCCACAAATCACCAATATTGACGCAACAATCCCAAGGGAAATATCTGCAGAGTAAGGGCGCATAAAACGCCCAAACTCAGACAAAATCGACAAGACCCAATCCATTACAGAGTGATCCCATGTTCGTTTAACAGTGCCACCAGCTGTTCTTCGGTTAATACGTCAACCCCTAAATCCTGGGCTTTAGTGAGTTTCGAACCGGCTTTTTCACCCGCCACCAAATAATGTGTTTTGGCCGATACGCTCCCTGATACTTTTGCCCCTAGTGATTGTAAATGGTTCTTAGCATCACTGCGGCCCAACTGACTTAACGTGCCGGTAATCACGTAAGTTAACCCGGTTAAAGGCTGAGCGCTTTCTTCACGTTTTTCGATCACTGGCCAATGAATGCCCTGCTCTAATAACTGAGATACAACCGTCAAATTGTGTTCTTCGCGGAAAAACGCATACGCATGAGCCGCAACAATTTTACCTACATCACTCACTTCAATCAGAGACTCGATGTCAGCTTCTTTTATTGCATCTAAAGTTTGGTAATAATTTGCTAAATTAAGTGCGGTAGCTTCACCCACTTCACGAATTCCTAATGAATAGATAAACTTAGGCAATGTAGTCAACTTAGCTGCTTCAAGTGCGTTTATTAAGTTCTCCGCCGACTTAGGCCCCATTCTATCTAGCGATGAAATTTGATCGGTTGTTAAAGTAAACAGGTCCGCAGGTGATTGAATTAATTTTTCGTCCACAAGTTGGTCAACAATTTTGTCACCTAGACCGTCGATATCAAACGCCTTACGCGAAGCAAAGTGTTTTATCGCCTGCTTACGTTGCGCTTCGCAGAATAAACCTGCAGTGCAACGAGTCACAGCCTCGCCTTCTGGCTTTTCTGTTTTCGATTGACACACTGGGCATTCAGTTGGAAAAATAATGTCTTTAGCATCTTCCGGTCGACGTTCCTCAACAACCGAAACAATTTGCGGTATAACGTCCCCGGCACGACGAATGATCACAGTATCGCCAATTTTTATGCCTAACCGTTCTATTTCTTCGATGTTATGTAAAGTCGCATTTGACACCGTCACCCCGCCCACAAACACAGGTTCTAATTTAGCAACCGGAGTTATGGCGCCCGTACGACCCACTTGAAACTCAACATCATTTAATACCGTTAGCTCTTCTTGCGCTGGAAATTTATAGGCGATAGCCCAACGTGGAGCGCGCGCCACAAACCCAAGAGTTTCTTGAGTTGCGATGTCGTTAAGCTTTAATACTGTGCCGTCAATTTCGTAGCTCAATGTACTACGACGTTCACCTATGTCTTGATAAAACGCCAAGACCTGCTCAATGCCTTTTGCAATTCTGATTTCAGGACAAACAGGCAATCCCCAATGTCGGATCTGTTGCAATCGGTCGAAATGCGTATCTGGCAGAATATAATCTTCGCTGACAACCCCCATCGAATAGGCATAAAAAGCCAAAGGCCGTGACGCTGATATCTTTGAATCGAGCTGGCGTAAACTGCCTGCAGCGGCATTACGCGGATTGGCAAATGTCTTAGTTCCATTTTCGATAGCGGTTTCGTTTAAACGTTTAAATCCGGCATGCGGCATAAAAACTTCACCACGGACTTCGATGCGTTCAGGGAAATCTGTACCAACTAATGCTAGAGGAATTGACTTAATCGTTTTGACATTTTCAGTAATGTTTTCGCCAACGGCGCCATCGCCTCGAGTTGCAGCCCGAACCAATTTGCCTTTTTCGTATAAAATACTAACGGCTAAACCATCCAGTTTAGGCTCGCAACAAAATTCCAAATCCTCGTCAGTTTTGAGTCGGTCATTCACTCGTTTATGAAATGCGATAAACTCTTCTTCTTTCATCGCGTTATCCAATGACAACATAGGCACTTCGTGAACCACTTGCTCAAATTTTGCCAGCGGTTCACCACCCACTTTACGAGTTGGCGAATCAGCATGAGCCAACTCGGGATGCGCTAGCTCTAAAGCCTGCAACTGTCGGAAAAGACGGTCGTATTCAGCATCGGGAACAGACGGCTCATCTAATACATAATATTGATAATTTAACGATAGTAGTTGCGAGACAAGCTCATTAATTTCAAGTTCGATAGCTGACATTTGGCACATATAAAAAATTGGAATATAGCTAAAGTTTGAATTGAAATGCACCTAAAGGCAACTGTTGAAAGATCAATTCTGTACGACTGTTCAAAATTTATGTTACCTATCCTATGTTGCTAACACTTAGGCATCGTCTTATCATGCAGCCTGAAGACATTTTAATTTGTTTAGGGTCAATTGGTTTGAATTATTTGGGTAAATCACTTTTTATTTTGCTATTAATACTAATGGCCAGTTTTAAAAGCTATTCATGTACATTAACTCTAGGAATATCAACAGAATCTTCCCCTTACCTTTTTGAGAAAACCGACCAAGGTTGGTCTGGCGTAAGTATCGATTTAGCAAAAACGCTGGCGAAAAAAGCGGATTGCGAACTAAAAATAATATCCGCACCATGGGGTAGAGCCATAAAATTGCTCGAGTCTGGTAAAATTCACTTTCTCACGAATTTCACCCACAGCAAATCCCGAGCAAAATTTGCCGATTTTATAGGCCCACACTACATAGAAAGTGCCACCTTCGTCGCCAGAAAAACAATCAGTGCTAACGTCAACTCACCAAAAGAGTTACATCAATTCACAGGCACTGTGGGTATTCAACGGGGCGCTAATTTTGGGCATGAATTTGAAAACCTGATATTAAAGAACCCCAACACTATACAAAAACTCGTATACCTTCCAAATATCGATGAACGATATTCGATGCTTAAATTGGGCAGACTCGACGGTGTCTTTGACGACCAATTGATTGCCCACCATATGTTAGAAACAGGAGAAATATCTAAAGATGAATTTTCTATTCGGTTTTTTCTACACGGCACGCCCACTTATTTTGGGATAAGTAAAAAGGCCGTTTCAAAAAAACTAAAAAACAAACTTCAAAAAGCCTGGTTAACGATGCGCGAAGAACATCTTGTCGAAAAAATCTATGAAAAATACGGGTTAACTTTAAACACCAAACAACTGTTTAAAGAAGATAAACTTGGCCACGCCTATAAAATCAGCAAGATGTAGGCGCAACTCCTCCAATCATCAAGACGCAATTTTCGGCTAAACCTCAACAGTTCTTCCCAATAAAGACAACCTCTGCACGTTATTTAAGCAATTAACACGCAGTTACAAAACTTTATTACCTTTCCTCCTTATTCTTCTTTGCAATTGCGCCACATTACATTAATATTGCCCTGTTACTTACTTTCGGTTTATTCCGTTGAGAAAGAATTACTTTAGAAAGATTTCTAGGGGCTGATTCAGGATTCGACAGGATTGATGATTCCGGAGGTGCACGTCGAGGGGCGGTTTGCCTCGTAAAAAGCCGCAAAAAATAGTCGCAAACGACGAAAACTACGCACTAGCAGCTTAATACCCTGCTCAGAGCTCTTTTGCCCTAGCTTCCGTCCGTAAGACGGGGAACAACAAAAGATCAAAAACCAAACGGAATAGTGGCGAGACTCCTGCCTGAGAGGCAACCCACGAAATTTAAATCAGGATAGTCGTTGAGTGGCGTGTCTGTTCGCAGCTCCTCGGTGAATTTAAAAACTGACTAAACGTGTAGTACCAAAGGGTGACCTTTTCTGGACGGGGGTTCGACTCCCCCCAGCTCCACCACTTATAGAAACTAAGACGCCTCATGGCGTCTTTTTTTTCATCTAAAAACAACTATTTAAACGTTTTTATTGGCCTGTAGCGTCCTACCCCGTTTGATGAAGTCCCAAAGTTTTAGTACTATATTTAGTACCACATCATATAACCTCACTTATCCGTGGTACTAAAAAGGATTTCACATGGCTAGAGTAACTAAACCGCTAACGAATACCGAAGTAGATAAGTTTAAAGCTAAAGGCAAGGCTTGTAGTTTATTTGATGGCGATGGATTAGAGCTAAAAGTAAATACTTCTGGTACTAAAAAGTGGATTCTAAAGTACTACAGACCATTTTCAAAAAAACGAACTAATTTAACCTTTGGGGACTATCCTGATATTTCTTTAGCAGAGGCTAGAAAATTAAGGACAGAGGCTAAAGAACTCTTAGCAAAAAATATCGACCCAAAAGAACATCGAGATAATGTCACCAATCAACAAAAAGCTCGATTGGAAAACACATTACTTAATGTTGCAAACCAGTGGTTTCAAGTAAAACGTACGCAAGTCACACCTAATTATGCTGAAGATATTTGGCGTTCGCTAGAATTACATGCGTTCCCTTATATTGGCAAACTTCCTATTACTGAAATAACAGCTCCTATTGCAATCAAAATTATTACTCCTATTGCTGAAAAAGGCAGTCTCGAAACGGTCAAACGTGTTAATCAGCGGTTAAATGAAATCATGAACTTTGCTGTCAACACTGGGCTTATTCATGCCAACCCATTAATAGGCATTAAGGCCGCTTTCGAAAAACCAAAGAAACAAAATATGCCGACTATCAGGCCAGAAGAACTGCCAGATTTCATGCGAGCACTTAGTATTGCTAGTATTAAAATTGTTACTCGGTATTTAATTGAATGGCAACTCCATACAATTTCCCGCCCAAGTGAAGCTGCCGGCGCAAAATGGTCAGAGTTAGATATTGAAAATAAGTTGTGGAATATTCCGGCCGAACGAATGAAAAAGAAACGCCCCCATTCGGTACCATTGACTCAGCAAACCTTAAATCTATTGGCAGCTATCAAGCCCATAACCGGTCATAGAGAATTTATATTCCCTGCAGACAGAAACCCAAAAAGCCACGCAAACGTTGCAACCGCGAATGCAGCAATTAAACGCATGGGCTATCATGGAAAGTTGGTAGCTCATGGGTTACGTGCTCTTGCCAGCACAACATTAAATGAACAAGGCTTTGACTCTGATGTAATTGAAGCTGCACTAGCACATGTTGATAGTAATGAAGTTAGACGAGCCTATAACAGAGCTGATTATTTAAAACGCCGAGCTAAAATGATGAGCTGGTGGTCTGAACATATTGAAGAATCTTCGACGGGTAGTTTTTCGTTGTCTGGTAAGAAACTATTAAAAGTCGTTTAAAGATATCTACAATTCAAAAAAATAGAATTGCAACATCATGATTTAAAAGGAAGTATATGAAATTTCTAAGAGCCTTAACTATTGAAAAAGCGATACTTTTAGCAATCGGCGATGACCAGCACAATACGTTTTTTGATTTTGAAAAATGGTTGAGTGGTAATTATATAAATCAATATGTTTACCTTGAAAACAACCAAAAATTTTCTTGTAAAAACACAAATGTTTTTCGTATTGCTAACTTTATCGAAACTCTAAAAGAAGCAATGATTGAAGATATTAGATACCCAAATGACTGCGATATTACCTGCAAGCCTCCCCCAATTAGCCAAAACGAAATTCAAATCCACAAACTGGAAACAAGCCAAACAATTGATCATGATGTAATTGTAAATTTTGATTCATCTAAGTTTACTATAAATAGTATCGTCAATTGGTTCATCGCTAATGGCGAATCAGAAATGGCATTACGCATTTATCCAAAAAATTCTGTTGTGACATCACCCCCTAATTCTAATACCGACACAGAAATTCTGGCACTAAGATTAAATAATATACCTGCCACTTTAAGCAATGTCGGATTATTTAAAGATACACTTTCTGATAAATGGCGAAGTTTATTATTAAAGGAGCTTTCTAGTGATGTTTCCAATAGAACCGAAGGTCTACATACTAGTGAAAACTTAGAATTACTAAACCAAGTTATAGCCGAGTTTTGGCACGCTAAAGATCCCGATTTAGCGGCAAAACAAGCAACAAATGATGTGATTAAAGCTTGGGTTAAGGGGGTCAGTCCGGAAACAAGCCCGACCTTGGCAAAAAATATAGCAATGATTATCCGACCGGATAAATATAAATAAACTTTAAGGTTAACCCTTACAGGCCACTTAATTCATTGGGTGAACTAGCCCACAACCCACTGCCGATCTTGGGGTAAAACCCCGATCACCACTACTACTGTACCCTGTAAAAACTAACAATCCCCCTCAGTTAATCCAAACCCACACAACTGAGGCGAACTATGAACCACACCGACCAGCATTTACATTCAACACAAATAGCTCCACAAGATTTACAATTAATCCGCAAACCGGAAGCGCTAAGGATGCTTGGTATCTCTAAAAGCAATTTCCATATTAAAATTAACGAAGGCCTGTTACCTGCGGGAATAAGCCTTGGTGCAAATTCTGTCGGTTATTTTAAGCATGAATTAGCTTCTGTGATAATTGCTATGGCTACAGGAAAAACACAAGAGGAAGTAAAAAGTCTCGTAAAATATTTAGTCGAGCAACGTCATAACTTACTGGGTTAAGGAGCGGTGAGCAAAGCTCTTAAAAACTCGCTTACACCTGTATAAATGAACATGACATCTGCACTAAATCACACCATTGATTGTAGCTCCAGTTTATTAGTGAAATTAATAAATCGAGGAGACGAGGTAGCCATTGTTAAAGGTAAATTATTCATTAAGCCTTACAGTGCTTTAGCCGTACCTCATGATTGGCTGATACAAAACAGAGCTTTGTTAATAAATGAAATTGGCCAATTATTCAATAAAGAACCACTTCAATATATCAGCTTCACAACGGGTAGTTACGGCACAAAAAAATATCAAGGGGTAACATTACAATTTAGAAGTTTATTATCTGGTGAATTCGCTTACCTCATTTTTAACGCAAATTTAAAAAGAAGCCGCAAGAGTAAAAATGCAAATAAAGGTGAGCCATTACCTGGCAAACAATTTATTGTTAGCGAACGAAGTAGTTTTTATAAATTCTGGTTATCTACAGGTTTAGCTTTACCTAAGTCATTATCAAAATTTTACGAATGTATGGGGAAGCTGAAATCTCTCACTTTCAAAAGTGAAATAGACTCTAATAATAGGATTAAAGATAAAACCTTACCACTACTTGAAGTCAACTATCATGAAATATTAAACAAATTGAAACAACCTAGAAATGTTCAGTTAAATGAAAATAAACCCGCTAAACAACCTCTAGAAATTCACCAAGGAACCTCTAAGAAACCGCTAAGTCTTGCCGCTAAGGAAACTGAGCTAGAGCTTACCAGTAAAGGGCTGAAACCAAACCAAAGTGCGTGTGTTGAAAACCACGGTTATAAGTTTATAAGGAAGGAAGTAATAAGACAGGGTACTAATGCAGATAGGAGCACTCTAAATAGTGATAAACTTCATCGAGCCCAAAAATCTAATTTCGAGCACGTGGCTAAAAGTAAACGACCAGAAGACCAAACAGTCGATGAATGGCTGACAGATTGGGAAGCGGCATTTACTGGTGAAGAGTTTGCAGAGCTTATGGCAGATTTTGATGTCAAATAAAAACAGGAGCTGTAATAGCTCCTGTTAAATTTTATATTTTGATTAATAATTACGCCAATGAAGTAAGACTAATGAAAGCCATTCTCTACACTTTCAGGAGATAAATCAGCTGTTGCAAAATGAATAATACTTTGGGTATCGTCATACTCTTCAGCTTGCGCTCCTAAGTGCTTAACAGCACCAACAACATCTTCATAAACATTCATGAACTCTTGTTTACGCTTAGTAGGTTTCTCAAATGCCACTAATGCTTTATCAGCTTGCACAACATCTGAATCAATCAACTTTTTCAAACGACCAACCCAAGTTTCACCATGTTCCATCGCTAATAAAACATTTTTTTGTTCAAATGCTAATGGCTTAATAATTCGATAACTTTCATTTATACGCGTAACGAGTGGCACTGTTATTTCGAACATACCTGCTTGAATTTTTTGCTTGGTATAACGAACACCTGAAGGCAACTTTGCAGTTAATTTGTTTTTTAAAACACGCAGCATTTGCTGCTCTTTGTATTCTTTACTTTCAGTAAAGTTACGCCCAATTAAGCGTTCATAAAGCTTATCGACAACGATATTTATGTTATCTGTCAACATTGTACCAATTTCACCAAAATGCAAGACAGACTCTCTAGTACGAGTTATTTCTTTAAAATACTCAACTAAATCTTTTCCTTGCACATGATTATGAACAAGATGATTTCTAATCCTTTGTAACTCAGGTTCAAAACTTTCAATGGCATGTTTATAAACCACGCCATCTAAATCATCAAAAAAGTGAGTTACTCGATTAAATGACTTAGGCGCTAGTTTAAAATCGTATAGGCCTAACTTAGGCGCAATTACAACAATGCCAACATTGGCAAACTCTCTGGTTTCAGCAAACGGCATAAAGCGAACAACAGCGTACATACATTGCACAGTATTTTTCAATTTAGTCATTTTAACTCCTCCCAGAAATTTTCATTTTGATATTCATTTAATATTAGCTTTATTTGATTAATAAGACCATCGAAATCATTCACTTCATATTTCCAATCATCAGGAATGCCAGCGATTATTTCTTGCCAAAAGCCTATTGAATTTTGCATTCGCTGTTCATATTTTTGCTGAATATCATAATCTATTTGAGGTGGCCAAAAAGTACTACCTAGATGAAGTTGCCTATGTTGCTCCTGCATAAAAGAGCTATCAAACGCAAGATTATGATCTAACACAATCACCTCTAAGGTAGATTGCTTATAGAATAGATTAGGGTTTCCAGAAAGCGCTGTTAAATTTCTATCCGCATTACGTATCCAATAATCAAATACGTATAAATCTTTTAATGTATTTGGGGGTAAACTTTGCAATATCTGATAATTAACTTCTTGAAGATCAGGAATATGCTCAGACCCAAAAGCCATGCCCTCACCAATTTCAAACTGATAAGTGTCGTTATATTCCAACAATGATCTATCAACATAAACAAGTTCACAGCAAGGTATAGGTAAGCCAAAGTAATGCCCTAACTTACCGAATAGCCATTCTTTTATACAGCCTTCAAACCCAGCGCGCTGTCGTTTAATGACGTATTTTTTACCGTCATCAGCCGAACACAAATAAGGCGCTGTTGCCCCTTGTTTCATTTGATGGTGAATTTCTATAATACTTAACAAAATATTCTCACAAGTTCATTAAAACGGTGTGTCGCCCGTACTTTCGACTTCTTTTGGTATTACGTAACCTAATAAAACACTCTTGGTATATTCTAAAAGCAACCAAACTAACGGGAAGCTACCTTTATCAATTATGATATTTAAAAAGTCTCGTATATGATCTGTTTTTATTTGAAGCTTTTCAGTACATAAAGCTAATAAAAATTCAGGTAATGCTTCAGAGGTATCCTCACTTGGCTCGTTAAGCATCTTGAGTATCAAGGAACCAACTATCGCACTACTAGCATCATCATCACTATAATCTAACTCTCTAGGTTTAGCAGACCTTAATACTGATGCTTGAATAATTCCTTCATTAAATCGATCAAACAGTAAAGGGTTTAACTGCTTAAGAATATATCCTTCACCTAATGGTATAGTATTTTTACCTACCCTCTTATACCGTAAGCTTTGTAAAATAGACGACATGGTGTAATAAACAGTAGCTTGGTGGTAAAAGGTATTTTGATTATCTTTGTCACTCCAAAAAGCAAAGGTAGGGCCTAATGCCATATGGTTACCCTTAGCCCCCATAAGGAAGAGTTCCTTACCTAATCCCTCATTTTCTTTATTCGTTGCCTTTCGTAATTGACTATCCCTTTCTTTTACTAACTCAAGTGATTTACATGGCTTTAGTGGTAATGCCTCAAGATTTTTTAGTAACTCAAGTTCTCTATCCCATGCGTTAACTCTGTGCTCTTTAATAGGCAGCATTATTTCATCAACAGCTATAAACTGATGTCTACCTAGATTTGGATTACCATTATTAAATTTTAAATCGTTTTGTAATTTAACGTAGCTTTCAGGATCATTATATTTAGCAAAACCAACAATATAAGTAATAGGTAGTGTTTTAAAGTCTCGTAACATTCGACTAATATCGAGTAAAGATTTTCCCGACTGTATCGAGCCAGCCACAACAACAATCCCACCTATCGGTGAATGTTTATTTATGGAATGAATATCTGTTATCGAAACTCTTTTTCCTAAGCTTTTAACTTCTGACTGAATATATTTAGCAACATCTTCAGCTCCTTGATCATTTGCATGAACAATTAGATCTGCACTTAAAGGGAAATTTCGAATAACCAAGTTTTTGATCTTTTCTTTAAATGCAGCGTTGGTTTTAACTAATTTACTAACATCTATGAAATATTCTGGTACTGGCTCAGTTTGCCCTTTTAAACCATCAAATAAACACTTAAATACTTCATCATCTTTATAATTATAAATAAGATCTTTTAGTTGTTTATTGGAGTCTGTCGCAACAGGTAAATACAATTCTGTTTTAGGTGCTTCAAAAACAAACTGGCTATTTGATAACGAAAGAGGTATCGACTTTTCGTAAATACATAACTCACAGCTATGACCATGATGTGATGTAAAATCGGTGAATATATCATCACCAGTTTGGTCAAAATAATGCTTAAAGCTAACAAGAGTTGAATCTTTATCGGCATCAGCATTTGATGAAAAAAGTGATAGTATTTTTGCTTGCTTTAATCCAACTTTGTTTCGTAGTTCATTTGCTAAATCATCGCTAGTTGATGCCGATATCAAAACTAAGGAATTTTCACTACCTGAAAACCTATATTCATTTAACCCCTTATAACCACCAAAAGAATCGATAAAACCACAACATTCATCACTTCCAAACCTCCGCAAAATGGTTAATAGCTCATACGCTACAGGGAATATTCCGGCGGTATCAGTAAATATTTTATCGATTTTATTTTTAACTAGTAATAGTAAATTAATTGCTATAAAAGATATTTCCGCGCCCTTTTCCATTACATTTGAAGCTTTTATAAATCTATTAGTGTGTTTACCGGAAGGTTTTACAAAATGGTAATTAGCTGAAGATTCCATAACTAAATTACGGTTTTTTATTATATTAATAAACCCTTGCTCAATTAACTTAGGGAAATATTGCTTTAAACTAAATTTAGTACCACACAAAGGATCAATATTTTCGTTAAAAAGTACTTCTCCATCACGGCCTATTAACCCAAGGTGTATATTAAGAATTTGATAATTATTAATATTGTTTTTTAGCTTAACTATCGCCTCGGATTTATTTATTAACTTATCATCAATTTCTGCTTTGTTATATTCCGCCGAAATAATTACCAGCTCTCTAGAAAAAGGAGAGTCTTGCACAGCACGTTTTATGACTTCTGAAAATTTATGAAAATCAAAGCCTAAACTTGCAACATAACAAACTAAAACATTTTGATGTTGACTGCTAACATTTGTTTTATATAAATAAAATGAATTCATCGTAATGGTACCAATATTGTGTAACTAACCCCTTCCACATAACTCATCTCTGAATACTCACTACCTTGTCGAGTATTTTCATCAAAAAACTTAATATCGAGAGAATCTAAATTTTTTAAGTCAGTTAAAGGAGTTGCTTTGTAATCACGATAAACGGATAAACGGCCACTACGAATAGCAATAAAACCACTGCGTTTATTTAATATTAACCTAGCTTTATTCAACCCACGACCAACACCAAATCCATTAACTTTCGAGGTGACTCCATTTAAAAAACTTTTGAATAAAACTGAAGCTTCATCATTAATAGATACATTATTAGTATCCTTATTAAAGCTTTTGTAAATACCTGGACCACTATCAAAAATGGAAATTTCTAGTAAGTGTAAGGTACTATCAACGCTTTTGACTGAATTGATATAATCAGCTATAGGATTATTAACTCCACATGACTTACTAATATCGTCACCTTTTCTAAGCATATGGCTAGTTAACACAACCGATCTTACTGACTTATCAAAAATACCTTGATTAAAATCATACTTACCATGTTGGTCTGTATTATCTATAAGCTCCGCCAACAGTTCACTAAGCCCATCAAAATCAGTGACTTTAAAGTCAGCAGTTCGATTTACTTCTTTAAAGTAACTTGTTAATAATTCGTAATAATAGGTCGCGTCTCTGTTGATAAACCCCATCTCTGTTGATAAATAAAAACATTCAGGATTGGCAAACCTTTTAATTGAGTGATCTACTGCCATCATTTGAACCTGTCTGCCATTTTTAAAAATTGGCTGAGTAAAACGATTCACTAATTGTTCATTAAGCAACTTTTTTAAAGGCAGTCCTTTATCTCCAAACACTTCGTCAGACATTAATATGGCAGATACACAGATAGGATCATTGACTATGCTTTTTTGGCTAACAGTATCATTTAGTTTTACCCAGCTAAACTGAAAGGGTATTTGCGTTCTTTTTGCCAAGGTTATGAAAAATTGCGCTAAACGAGGTATTAATCCAATACGTAAACTTTTATAGCCATTAACAATTTCTATTTTATCTGACGTTGTAGTTGCATCTGAATAATAACGTTCAACATCTTCAACTGACGTACTCTTTTTAATTAACATACATAAAGATCCATTAATCTAATGCGTTTTCAACCACTGCATCGGCGAGGTGATGTTGTGTGGTTTGGGCATCGCATAGTCGGGTTTTGAGTTGGTCACATAACGCCATCAGTTCATCGACTTTTGCGACGATGCGGTGTTGTTCGGCGAGAGGTGGTAAAGCGATAACCAATCTCCTTATCTGCTCTCTTGAAACGTTTTTCATTGAACTACTTGTACCACCTGCAACCTCTGAATAATAAGCTCTTGAAATTAAGCTATTATTAACCAAAGTTATAAAAGCACCTTCAACTTTAGGTGATAAAACAAAACGAATAATTTTATCACTCATCATTAATTTCTTTGGTGAGTCAATAGGCACTATGACAGCCTTAGCAACAAGCTCGGCGGTATTAGCTCGAGATATTAAAAAATCACCTGATTGAACCTCGTATTGAGGACGAGGTTCTAAGCCACTTGGTAATTCTTTATTTTCATTAGGATTATATATTCCCCAAGTGACTGCACTAACTTTTAGAACGCCCCAACGGTTAGTTTCTCTTGGTGTTGGTAAACATTTCGGGCTCCAACCAGCTTCAGAATTTAAAGCTGTATCTTCTAAATTACACCACTCCCAACCATTAGGTAATTCAAACGGTTTTTCTTCGTCTGTGATTTCAGGTAAAGGCTTTTGTTTTTTGATTTTTTTATCTTTGATCAGTTGGGCTTTTTCTTCGGCGATTTTTTCAAGTAGTTTGCTTGCGGGTTCGTCGCTTGGGTTTTGTGGCACGAGTTTGCCCATGACTGCCAGTTGTAAGATAGTTTGTTTTAGTTGTTCTATGCTGTGTTCTGTGGTGAACAGTGCGTCGAAGTGTTCGCTAATACATTGCCAGTTACTTTGAAAATCACCTGCGCTTGTGCTGTCAGTAAGTGTTGCTAGTAACACTTCAACCAAGGTTTGGTGTGCGGTTAGGCTTTGTTCGGTTTGTTGCTCTAATTGATCACACAATGCCATCAGTTCATCAACTTTAGCGACGATGCGATGTTGTTCGGCTAGTGGTGGAATAGGTATTTCAAGGCTCATAACCGCGCTAGTATTTAATTCCACTTGGTTCGTAGTGCCTGAAACAAGTGAGTTTTCATTACCTGGTTCAATGCGATATTGAACACCTGGTGCTGTTATAAAGTTTTTAATAAACGCAGCATCAATATATATTGTTCGGATGACAGTTACATGTGAATCAGCTACAAGTGTTTTATTTTCTACATGATCAAGTAAATTGATTCGACCAGCTGTCCCTGTACCAGTAGAGTTCCACAATAAGTCTCTTGGTTGTAGAAATCGTTCTTCTTGATATTTATCTAAACTTTCATCACTTATACGTCTTGCAGGTTCAAGATTGAAACCAGACCACTGAATACATTTTTGAGAGATAACTTTAACTTGTCCATTCTCATCATATTTAGGCCCTTTGCCACGTTGAATATATGTTGATACATCTTGTAAATAACACCATTCCCAACCTTCCGGCACTTCAAACTGTTTCTCTTGATCTGTTATTTCAGGCAATGCTTTTTGTTTTTTGATTTTCTTATCGGCAACCAATTGTGCTTTTTCTGCCGCTATTTTCTCAAGCAACACACTAGCAGGCTCATCATTTGGCTCTTGTGGTACTAACTTGCCACGAACGGCTAGTTCTAAAATCAGTTCGCGTAGTTTTTTAATACCAACCAGTTCAACCTTGCTATTACTACCACGCCCTTGTGAATTACGCTTTTGAATGGCGCTAGTCCAGACATCAATGTTATCTGTAATTAAGTTGTCAGTAATTAAGTTATCAGTGTTTAATGCTGAAACTGGATTCCCGTCTGCGCGGGAATGACTATTAGATGCCATTACTTCACCTCACTACTTTCAGGTGACAAGGCGTTAGATAAAATGCCTTTAAGTTGGTCACGCAGTGCTTGAATATCCGCTTGTTGTTTGGCGTAATCGGCTAAGAGTTCTTGCGGATCATGACTCACGGTTTCTTCAATGTGTGGGTTTTTAATATCCAGGTTGAAGTTACGGGCAATAATCTCGTCAATGCTGACTTGCCACGCTTGTTCGGTTTCTACGCGTGATGCAAAGCCATCTTCTTCATTGCCCCACCACTCAATTTCGGTTTGAAATTCTTCAAACTTCATAGGTTTGGTTTTGTTGTAGTTTTTAACGCCTGCTGGGTATGGATGCTCATAAAACCATACTTTTTCAGTTGGCTGACCTTTAGTGAAAAACAAGATATTGGTTTTAATGCCCGTGTACGGATTAAACACACCGTTCGGTAATCTTACAATAGTGTGTAAATTACACTCTTCGGTGAGTAGCTTTTTGATTTTGGTTTTAACACCTTCACCAAATAAGGTACCGTCAGGTAATACTACGGCAGCACGACCGCCAGCTTTGGCGTTATCACCTGTTCCGTTTGGTGAAGCAAGCACTTCAATGATCAGCTGTAAAAACAAGTCGGCAGTTTCACGGGTACGGGTGTCGGCTGGAAAGTTCTTTTCAATACCGTCTTCTTCGGTGCCACCAAATGGTGGGTTGGTGACGATAACGTCTATTTCATCGTCCCAACTTGAAAGTGGTTTATTAAGAGTGTTGCCATGTTTAACTTGTACCGGTACTTCAATACCGTGTAATAGCATATTGGTGGTACATAACAGGTGCGGTAATTGTTTTTTCTCAACACCGTGAATTTGTTTCTGTAAGGTTTGATGATCTTCTGATGTTTTAACGTAATTGTCTTTAACGTGATCAAAAGAACAGGCTAAGAATCCGCCTGTACCGCATGCTGGGTCCATAATACTTTCGCCCAATTGCGGGTCGATGCGGTCAACAATAAACTTGGTAATGGCGCGTGGTGTATAAAACTCGCCTGAATTACCTGCACTTTGTAAGTCTTTTAATATTTGCTCGTATAAATCACCAAAAAGATGACGCTCGTTTGAGTCTGTAAAATCTATTTCGTTTAGCTTGTTAATGACTTGGCGCAGTAGTGTACCGTTTTTCATGTAGTTAAAGGCATCACTAAAAGCTTCGCGTACCACAAAACCACGTGGGTTTAAGTTAATTGGTGCGGTTAGGTTTTTAAGGTCAACAAATAGTTTGTCGTTAATAAATTCAAGTAACTCGTCACCGGTTATGCCTTCATCATCAGCAGCCCAATTACGCCAAAGGTATTCGCTAGGTATAGGCTCTTGGTAATCATCTAATTCAAACTCTAATGCTTCTTCTTGAGCGTCAAATATTTTTAAGAATAGTAACCAAGACATTTGCCCTAGGCGTTGCGCGTCGCCGTCTACCCCTGCGTCTTTACGCATAATGTCTTGAATTGATTTTATTGCTGAGCTAATTGACATGAATATCTCTTATTTTAAAATTTATTGTGTTTAATACTTTACAAGTGTGAAGCTAGTTCTTACACTTTACTTATAAATGGACTGGGAATGCTCGGTCGGCGCTATATCCTCGGGGAATACCTCGGGGATTTTCGCTTTTTAGGGATAGCATTTTAACCCCCAGCCTCTAATATTTCCCTGCGGACTTGTTCTAAACTTTGTTTTTATTATCTCAAATGCCCTATTGGGCTGTGTTGATTCCATAATATGACGGCCAATAGGTCGAGCGACCATATCAGCTAATTGCAATCCAGTTGAATTAACTTTTTTGTCGGCAAAAATGATATCTAATGATTCGGACATTCCATTAATATTGCTTTGATCAAGTAACCTTCTGAACTCGAGTTCAAGCTCGTTATCTTCTTTTTTACCACGACGTTCAAACACAATATGTGTTTTTTGGTTTACCTGCCGCCTTTCTTGTAGAAAATAAAATACGCGCTCTAAACCAAACTGCATTGCAACATGGTAAGGGTTTTCATTTCGTCCTCGTCTGTGGATAAAATTTTGTTTATCAATACACGAAGCCACTAAGGTAAATGGCGCTTCACTCATTAATCTACTTAAGTCAGCCATAAAATGTTGCCGTACATTACGATTTTGCAAAATATTAAATGGTGCAATAGATTTACGTATTTCACGCTCATGCAATATGGTCATGTCGTGCCCAAAGTAATTAAACTTAAACTCTTGAACAGCTGGTGTTGTTTGATTGATATATTGTTGTTTTTCAAAAATGCAAAAAGCTAAAACAAACACAGGAAAGTCTGTATCAATCGACGCTAAGCTGTGATCACCAGCTTCATCTACGTATACTATATATTCACTAAAAGACACGCATCATTCCTGCTTTTGGCTAAACATCATTTGAATGAGAACCGGCTTATTAAGCTGATTTATCGACATTATGATAAAGCTGAGCTTCTAATTCGGTAATGGCTTGATCATACCCTTTTCGGTTGCCAAAGGCTTGCTTTGCTATCTCCATTGGCTTGCCCATTTGATCAAACGGTTGAACTTTAAGCACATGAATACTTTCTATTTCACTGACACCTGAGTCTGCGTATTTATCAAGTAATGCGTTTAAAACTATTTGTGCTTGTTCTGAATATTTAGTGAAGTAATTACGCTTTTTCACGTTATTAGCACGTTCTTTACGGGTTAATGGTGGTTGGTCGAAAGCTACATGACAAATAAGATCGAATGGGTCTAAGTCTTTACTGATATCATCTTCCAGTGCTTGCCAAATTACGCCTTCATTGGCGAGTTCATCAATAATGCTTTGTTTGCGATCTGCTTCATTCCATTTACGGGTAAAGTCATCAAGTGAGGTAAATTGCTTTTGTATGGTTTTGCGGGTGTAATCTTTAAATGATTCGGTCACTAACTTACCGTCACTATCGTAATACTGCACACGCTCTGCCATTTTTTTAACGGATATACCTGATACTTGGAATTTGATGAAGCGCTTTTCTTCTTCATCTTCGCCCCAATCGCTGTCAAATTCGGCTTCCTTTTGATTGGCGTCATAACCTGATTTTGGGTCATCGGCCACTTGCAAGCCACCATCAAGTTCTATAACGTCTCCTTCTGATTCATCACCCAAACTATCAGTAAGTTCGTCTTCATTATTTCCCGTTATAATATCATCAGGTGTTGAAGTCATAACCTTTTCAGGTACACCATCAAAGCGTTCATCTGCAAACAGCTCTGTGGCTTTTTTAAAGTCTAGAATGGTAAACCATAGCTTGCCGTATTTATCGTCTATACGTGTACCACGACCGATAATTTGTTTAAACTTAGTCATTGATTGTATGTTTTGATCAAGCACTACTAGCTTACAAGTTTTAGCATCTACCCCTGTGGTCATTAACTCTGAGGTAGTAGCTATGACTGGATAAGCTTTCTTCGGGTTAATGAAGTTATCAAGCTGGGCTTTACCTATTTCATCATCCCCTGTAATTTTCATGACATATTTGTCATTTTTTGCCACTTGCTCGGGGTTTAAATTAACAAGAGCACGGCGCATACGTTCAGCGTGGTCAATATCGTTACAAAAGATGATGGTTTTGGCCATGGGATCGGTACGTTGTAAATAACTGGTAATGGTTTGTGCCACTAATTCTGTACGGTTTTTAATGACGATAGTACGATCAAAATCTTTGATGTTGTAAATGCGATCTTCTATCTCTTCGCCGTTGTCATCTATCTGACCTTTTTCAGGTCGCCAGCCTTGTAGGTCGATATCGAGATCAACTCGCACCACCTTGTATGGCGCTAAGAAACCATCTTCTATGCCTTCTTTCAATGAGTAGGTATAAACAGGTTCGTCAAAGTAGTCTATGTTTGATACTTCATCGGTTTCTTTAGGAGTTGCGGTTAAGCCAATTTGGGTAGCTGAGCCAAAGTATTCGAGTATTTCTCGCCAGGCGCTGTCATCAGCGGCACTGCCTCGGTGGCACTCATCAATAATGATTAAATCGAAGAAATCTGGGTCAACTTGTTTAAATGCTTTTTGGTGTTCTTCTGGTCCGGTCAATGCTTGGTAAAGTGCCAGGTGTATTTCGTATGCGGGATCGACTTTACGCCCTGTGATTTTGGTCATGGCCTGACCAAAAGGTTGAAAGTCGTTTATGCGTGTTTGGTCAACAAGTATGTTTCTGTCTGCTAAAAACAAAATGCGTTTTTTCTGGCGAGACTTCCATAAGCGCCAAATAATTTGAAAAGCAGTGTAGGTTTTGCCTGTGCCGGTTGCCATAACGAGCAGCATACGGTTTTTACCTTGGGATACGGCTTCGATAGTTTTGTTAATGGCTTGCAGTTGGTAATAGCGTGGCGCTTTGCCACTGCCGTCATCATGATAACTTTGAGTAATTAGCGGCAGTTGTTCAGTTTTAAATCCACGATACGCACAATATTTTTGCCAAAGCTGCCCAGGTGTTGGGAAGTCTTCTAAGGATATTTCTGTTTCAAGCTGATTAAGATTGGTTTTATCGTGAAAAATAAAACCATCGCCGTTAGAGGCAAAAATGAACGGTACTTCTAATAAACGCGCGTAATCAAGCCCTTGTTGAATACCTTTACCAATTTCATGTTTATTAGCTTTCGCTTCAATTACGGCGAGTGGCATATTCGGTTTGTGATAAAGGACTATATCGGCTGACTTTACTGATTTACGGACACCTAGTTGGCCACGAACAATAACTTTACCATCACGTAATTTTACTTCTTGGCGAATTTGCGTCATTAAATTCCAACCGGCGCTTTTTACTGCTGGCATAATAAATTTAGTGATGATGTCGGTTTCGCTAAGCTTCTTTTTGTCCATAATGTGGTCTTGTTCACACGATATTGTCCTTGATGAACTATAAAGTGCAATTTTCACATCAATTTGTCAATTTATTAGAGCTGAAAGCATGATGGGACCACTCTTAACTTACGGAAATTTAGTAAACCCAATCATCAAAATAATGTTCGTATTTGTCAGATCCAGAAAAATTGGCTATCTGGAAATAATTAAATTATCCGAATGTATTCATTAATTTCGTATAATTAATTTAAAATTTTTATACGTTGATGATTAATGAATAAAAGTACTTGGGATAAATTGAAATTTGAGTTTTATAAGGCACATAACAAAACAGGTGTTAGTGTCAAAACTTGGTGTTGTGAGAAGCAACTAAAATACAATACTGTCCGCAGGCACGTAAAAATTAAGGACATTGGCTCGCTATTTATCGATTACCAACCATTAAGCACTCAGCGTAGACATAAGCGAAGAGGCCCACCACTAGGTTCACAAAATGCCTTAAAGCACGGTGGTTATTCAACACCAATAGATATTCAAGAAGATTATACAAATATATCCAAATGTGATGAATTTAAAATAATTTTAGCCAGGTATCGAATTCATAAAGCCATTCAAACAATTATGGTCCTCAACTCAGAAGTTGAATGTGTAACTGATGTAAAACAAAAGGCCAAGATTTATTCTGAAATGTTTCAGGCTGACAAAGCTATTTGTATAAATATTTCTAAAATACAATCATCATCTATGAGGCTAGCAAAAAAACAAATGACGACATTGGAAAATTGAATTAAATAAATTGAGAAAACAAAGTAAAACAACCACAATCGATTGATAGCTATGAATTTTCACAAACAAGTTATGCGCAAAAAAACTGAGAAAGTGCGCAGAATAGGTTTAATATTGCGCGCTCTTATATTTAGAACTAATGATTTCGAAAGACAAACGCTTAATCAAAAATACGAAAACGATAAAATAACAGTGTGATTTATAATTTTAGTACTACACCTAGTCCCACACAACAAGATAAATACCAATAATTCACTATAAAAACAACATGATAAACACTCAATTCAGATGACCCCAGCCACCACTTACTAGCCCACAACCTCTTATAAAACAAGGGGTTGTGTACTAGCCTCAAATATAAAAAAACGCCAAAACCTACTATAAAACCACTACAAAACGACCTTAAAAGACACTCTCAGGACACTCAAAACATACGCCAATTTATTCTGCCGTACCGTGTCTACATAGCTTGCCCACCAATCTTTCACTCTAAAATTAAACGATACACAGTTGAATTAATGAAAACTAGAAAACACGTTTTAATAAACCAGCGAGACTAAAAAAGCAGCTTAATTTAAGCTGCTTTTTATGTTCATGAGTGAGGTATTTGTTTCATATTGTTTAACATTAATGACTGAGCCCATTGCAACTGGAACTCTTTGATGTAAAGACGTTGGTTCTATATCTAAAATACTATTGCTACCCGAATAGGCCACGCCTCCGGCATTTTCCACTAACATCGCTAAAGGATTTGCTTCATATAGTAGACGGATTTTTCCGTTTTCGATTCCAGGTCGACTATCCGCTGGGTATAAAAACACCCCTCCCCTTGTTAATACTCTGTGCACGTCTCCAACCATTGCAGCATTCCAACGCATACTCGCTTTGGCATAATCTTTATTAGAATACAAAATTTGATCAAAAAACTTCTGTGTTTTGGCGTCCCAATAACGATAGTTCGCCATATTCACAGCAAACTCTTTATTATCTTTTGGAATACTAAGCGCTTCTTCTGTCAGTAAATACCCACCATGCGTTAAGTCTAACGTAAAGCAACGAGTCGGCCCGCCAGTAGACAATACTAATAACGTAGAAGGACCATATAGAACATATCCAGCACAGACCTGATCCCTGCCCTTTTGAGCGAATTGGAGTTCACTGTCAAATTCTACATCTTCTCGCGCATTATAAATTGTAAATATCGTACCAATTTGACCATTAATATCTATGTTAGAAGAACCATCGAGTGGGTCGAACGCAACTATAAACTGCCCATGAGGGTTCACTCCAACCACAGAATCTTCCTCTTCTGATGCAATTGCACTAACGGAATCATCATCAAGCAACATATCTTTTAACAATTGATTGGATAATACGTCTAATTTTTTTTGAACCTCACCTTGAATATTTTCATCTAAGGTTGAACCTAATACTCCAGCCAACGCACCTTGACTCACCCGAAATGCAATTTCCTTGGATGCCGCTAAAATTGTTCTGATTAGCATAATTAAATCTGTATTTACACCGTCTTGCTTTAAGACAGGAACTAAGCGTTTCATTTATATTTACTCGCTGTGATTATATTGTTCTGTATGAATATTTATTTTTTGACTTCATGTAATAGCAAAACACTAGGTTCAGAGATATTAGTGTGCGCCCTATCTCGATTTCCAGGTTGGCTATGCCACGAAAGGTAAAATTCACTACCGTTTTTGCCTTTATCTCCGAGTCCCTTAAACACACGATGTTCCATATCCATCACACTATAAGAAAGCAATTTATGGTTTGATTTCACCGTAATTGGCTCTAATTCAGACGGGTACAATTCCGCTGTTTCAATACGAATCGTTTTCAAAGTTTCAGCGTCAACGATAAAGCGCAGAATATCGTCATTTTTTCTGACTATTACACCAATTTGATTGTCGTCAATTAACTCCGGAGCCTGCGGCCTTACCGGAAAACGCCCTAAAGAACCATGACCACTAAAGTCCCAACGAAAATCTTGCCAATCACTGATTTTCTTGAATTGCCATTGCGATTTAGATTTTCGGGCTAGAAACATCTGTGTGTTCCCTGCTTCATCATATTTGTGGTAGCTAATAATAGGGCGACTTTTATGATCAAACCCTAACTTTACATTGCCATTGATCATGCCACCAAACGGCGCTACAGGATCGACAACTTCGGTACGGTCTAGGGTTAATGGAAGTGCAATAGGTTTACCATTAGAATCTGTCCAATGCACTAAATCTGCGCTCCTTGCATAAGACAAACTGTGATTTGTTGCTGCATTTGGTGTGTTACGCCAAACCCAAATTAGATGAAAGTTACCATCTGGGCCTTTAGTTGGCCCTTCAAAATAACCGCTCATCAGCCCTTGACCATCCAAAAATTTATTGGCATGAAGTCGTGACCATGTTTTATCTTTGCGATCATAAATATTATATATTTCATTACCGTTGCCACTTCCGCCGCTACGATACTTAACCAGTAACTCCCCTTGCTTGTTTAACATAAAAACTGGATAAGTCATTTTATTTTCAATGGCTCGGTCAACCATCACATTTACACGTTTGATTGAACGGACATTCATTGGTCTAGTCATTCTGAAATATTCAAGATTATCACCATGCATATTACCCATCACATGAAGAAAACCATCCGCATCTAATTCCATAGTCACGTAATTATGGCTGTCCCAGCCTAACCAACTGTCTACTTTTGTATATCGCCAAGGTTTACCAATCTCTCTTTGCGCAATTGTCATTTGGCGATTCGCATCAAAATAACCAACAAATTGATTTTTACCTCTTGTTAATAAATAAGGTTTAATGCGATGCCCTGACCATACATTATCTAAAGCTAGACTCGTAACTTGAGTTTCAGTATTAGTAGGAAGTTGAGCTTGTTTTTCTATCAAACTTTTACAGCCACTAAAAGATATCAACGAAATAACAAGCAGGGAGAATTTAAAAAAAGTAGATAAAAATAGGCAACAAAATGTATTGACGTTTTTCATATTGTCTCTTATCCAAAAATTTGTAATAGGATTTATCTGGCTAAAATGAATTGCGGCCAGTATAAAACTGGCCGCATTTTAAAGAATGTTAAGCCAGTTCAATTCCAATTTGAAACTGGCTTAACCACACACAAAGTTGATTAGAATGAGTAATTCATGCTAAGTGCTACAATACGGCCAGTGTAGTCAAGGCGTGCTACTGCTCGTTCATCGTTACCAAAATATTCGTATGTTTGCTCGTCGGATAAGTTATAAGCTTTTAGGTTTAATTTTAATCCCTTCGCAATGTTATAACTTGCAGCTAAATCTAAACGTCCGCTTGCTTTTGTTGTACGGTCTTCGGTCCCGTAGTACGAACCGCCTGGGTACTTAATTTCAAACGAATCACGCCAGTTATATGCTAAACGAACGCTCACACCATCATTTTCCCAATAACCAATAATATTGTACGAACGAGGTGAAACGTTATAGAGCTTAGAGTCTGTGTTTTCAACAATGCCACTACCTTCAGCGCCCTGCTCATAAGTTTCTTGATCAATATATGTGTAGTTAAATACCCCACCTAAACCATTCCAAGGGTATGGTAAAAAGTCCAGCTTTTGCTGCACTGCAAACTCAACACCTTTAAGGTGAATTTCGTCATTAGAGTTATATTGACGAGTAACTGTAACACTTCGATTTGTTACCTCACCAGTATCAGGATTTGTAAACGCATTTACCTGAGTACAATTACCAGGCAACTCTGAGTTTTCACCTTCAAACGCCCCAAATTGTGCATCAATGAACGAATATTCACCTGGGTTTGGACATGATTTTTCTTGTAAAAATAATCCTGTAATTTCTTTTTGAAATACTCCGAGCGATATAGCACTGCCTTCACGGTTATACCATTCAATTGATAAGTCATAGTTGTCAGCGGTATACGGTTTGAGGCCAGATTTAGGTAATGTTATACCAATTGAGGAATTGTTTTCGTTAATACTGAGTGAAGGGTTTTGAGCACGAAGATTAGGACGAACTAAAGCTTTGAAATATGAACTACGAATAACAAAGTCATCACCGATTTCAAATGCGACATTTAAAGAAGGTAAGGTGTTGCTATAGCTACTTTCAAATTTAAAGTCTTCAACTGTTTTTGCAACTTCATCTCTCTTTTTACCTACAGAGTCATTAATAGTTTCTTCATAACGAACACCAAAGTTACCAGTATAAGATACCAAGCCTAATTCACCATCAAACTTGGTCATAAAATATGCAGCATTGATAGTTTGATCTATTGTAAAATTATTAGCATAAAGCTGAGGAAGTTTGGTGCCATTATTTAAACGGTCGTAGTAGCCGCTTGGGTCCGCAAATGTTAACGCATAATCATTGTCTTCTGTCACCTGTGTTAGATCGTCCATCCCATCTTGTAAACGGCTGTTAACATAAGGAGTATCTAACGTTAACCAGCCGGAGTTAACTCCAAACGTGCCTGGGATATTACCATTAAAAAATGCTGTCTGACCTTCAGTTATAATATCGTTACTAAAGAAATTATTATCGATATTTTGTTCATTAATACCTGGGGCACCAATTTTTTGGTCGCGATTTTCCAAAATTTCGACACTGGAACGAACACCAAATTGAACTGTATTGAAATTAAGCTTGTTACCAAAACCAAACTCGACATAACGCTCCGCATTAAATTCTGCAGATTTCATTTCACGCGTTGGATTGTCAACTCGACCGTCAACATAATGCCCGACTCGACGGCCATTGTTTGAAGGGTCCATCGAAGTAACGCTAGCTGATGAATGATTCGGTTGAGACCAGTTCAAATTATTGTAGTTATAGTCATCCCAGCCTGTTGCTGATATCTCCATAGCTCCCATAGTGCCTTGGCCTGTATTTAAAGTACCATTAATACCTGTAGCAACAGAGTCTACTGGTATTGCACTGCCCACGGCAGGTCTATGGGTAAGTGATGCGTTGTGGTGCTCCATGTGACGAAAATCCAAACCCACATTTAAAAACTGGTTTTCTGATTTAGAATAGCTTACAACGCCATCAAACGCCCAATCATCAACCATATAATCGGCATATAACATTGCACCTTTTGCTTCTTCAAAAAACGTTGTTTTACGGTTTGTGACTTGCCATGCTCCGTTTGTAAACTCTGATGAGCTAACCAAATAAATTGGGTTGCCAGATTCATCCGTATCGTATTGGAAGGGGGCGGTATCCATATCTGGCTCCAAGCCAGCATGATATTGATGGCGATCGTCACGAGTTGGGTGTAGCCCCGCTGAAAAATTAGTATCTTCTTTTGTCCCTTCGTCTAAATCACGTTTTGTGTACAATAAATGCGTACCAACTTTAAGACTATCTATAGGTTGCCACTCGATGTTACCAGTAAATGAAAAACGATCACCTTCACTGTACTCACTTACATTACGACCACTTGCAATTGCACGAACATCAGCGTCTGAATCGAGGCCATATTTTGCTTTGTATGCATCTATATTTTGAGAAACTGGCCCAAGATTTGTTGAATCATCAAGAGAGGTATACTGAGTAAATTGAACTAGGTCTCGGCGGAAAGTTTGCTCTGAGGCTGATAATTTGAAGGCCACTGCAAGTTCATTTTCAATTAAGTGTTTAGAAGCAGAAAACTTAATACTTTTATCCCAGTTATTGGTCAATTCTTCTAAGCGGCCACCAACGCTAACACTATATTTACCATCTTTCTTAGCAAGAGCTCGCTGGAGTTGCTTATCAACGACACCCGCCATGCCGCCAGCCTGCATATCGGCGGTTGGTGTTTTAACTAAAGTCACACCATCAAATACGCCAGCTTCAAAAGCCGAGAATGGGTTAGAACCACCTGTTGGTCCAGCACTGCGGCTCGGGGTTGCAAAGCTCTGACCAAAAGCGGTAGTTTTAATAAAACCACCCGACAGGCCACGTAAGCTAATTTCAGAGGTTCTACCTTCATTAGAGCGATCAAGTTGAACACCAGGTAATGCTTGTAATGCTTCACCAAAATCGAGAGCCGGCAACGCATCAATATCTGTTGCTGAAATGGCATCTACAATACTAGATGCCTCACGTTTTGTATTCAGTGCTGATTCTAAAGCGCCACGTACACCTTGCACTTCAATAACTTCAACATCGGATTCAACCGGCTTCTTTGTAATTGCAGCATTTACTTCTTGTGCAACTAATGTTGGTGAGCTCACAGCAAACAGTAAACACGCTGAGCTAGCTAACGCAGCACGTTTATTTGAATTATTTTCTAAGTTGCGGTTTTTAGACATGTGTTGTCCCCTGTCTTTAGTTTTTTTATTGTTATTTATCAACACAATTTAATTCACCTTAAAATGAATTAAATCTAATCGTATTCATGATAATAACACTAAAAGTGATTAAAACAAGTCATTTTAGGTCAAATGCAATCCAAAAACCTCAAAAACCGCATTTAAATATTTAATTTCAATAACTTATAAAAAAAACAATGCTTGATTTAAATGCACAAAACAGAGCCAGATACTTTATAAAAAGATCTAAATAGAGTGTTAACTCTATTTTTTAACCACACAAACCACCAAAACAGGTCAAAATAAGTCACACATGATTGATATATGTTTAATTTTTTAAATTGATAGATTTCTTAGGTAACTAAAATTTCTGATGTTTGTATTGTAACGAGGATAAATCCAAGTCCTAAATAATAATACGTGAGTTTATTTTACCGCATTATCACTAAGGTCTTTAAAGTAGTCATTGCCAGTATAGTGAGAATGCGGGGACCATGGTGCATTCACCTGCGGTAAATGTTGCCTTAATGCTAACTTTACTGAAGCAAAACTAGGCTCGAGTGCGACATTATGCCATTCATCTGGATCATTTTGATGGTCATATAGCTCTTCGCTTCCATCAGCATAAACAATATACCGATAACGTTGACTCTTAACAGCGTGATTATTTGGACCATAAGTTGTTACAGCAGGTGTGTGCCACTTTAAATCCGGCTTGTGCAATAAAGGAGAGATATCCTGTCCTTGATTAAGAGGGTTCTTAGGCAAACCACACATGCTGACTAATGTTGGGTATAAGTCTAATAAACTGACGGGCTGATCACTCACCTGAGATTTTGAAGACCGCGGCGGCTTTATGATTAATGGTGTTCTAGTGGCTCGTTCCCACAGTGCCATTTTGGCAAACTTACTCTTTTCGCCAAGCTGATATCCATGATCCCCCCACAACACCACTACTGTATCATCCCGGTAGGGACTCTCATCTAGCGCATCTAAAACCTTACCTATACAGCTATCCACAAAGGAAACACTTGCCAAATAGCCTTGTACCATATTTCGCCATTCACCATTTTCAATTGCCCATTCTGTCGTTGGCATTTGTGGCAATTCTGAAACAGCTTTTGCAATATCTGGAACATCATCTAGGTCGTTTTCTAGATACGGCGGTAATGTGAGGGTATCCACTGGGTGTAAATCAAACCATTTTTTCGGAACATGCCAAGGCACATGGGGTCGTAAAAATCCACCGACCATAAAAAATGGTTTGTCATAACTCTTATTAAGTTGCTGTTTTAGCCACATTGCGGAATCATAATCTGGCATCTGTTCATCACGCTCTGGAAACGGTCCCCAGTCTGTATTGGTCCTCGAATCGTGCCATTTCATACGTTGATCTGGATAGGGTCCAAACCCTTTTGATCTTCCACCAAATTCATCAAAACTATCGGTAGCAATAGCTTTATGAAACACTTTGCCAACAGCCCCGGTATGGTATCCATGTTGACGAAAATAATCGCTCATAAAAACTGATTGTGCCGCTTTATCATTAGCAGATTTGATTTCATCATCGTCGATATGACCATAGATCCCCGTTGTAGACGGGGATAAACCGGTCATAATACTTGCCCGAGATGGTCCACATAAGGGAGCTGGTGCATGTGCATTAGTAAAAACCGTACTTTGACTTGCCAATCGATCTATATTTGGTGTTTTTGTATTTGGGTGCCCATGCAATGGTCCAATCCAATCATTCAAATCATCTACGATTAACATTAAAACATTACTGTATTGTTTCTTTAATTCTTTTAGCCAATTACTTTGATATACCATCGTAGCGGAAACTGCCGCTCCACAGCCTAGAATGAAATTTCGTCTATTCATTTTTATTCTCTTATTGATTCTCTTTCTATGCAATTTTCTAAAGTTCACTAGAATAATATTGCACAAACAATCACATTAATGCAAAATCAATCAAAAAATAATAATCTACAATCAATATTAAAAGAGGAATGTATGTTTAAAACATGTATTTGGTTGCAGCATTTTCGGTCTATAGCGTTCGTTACTTTGATTCCAGTAATGTTAATACCGACAATGTTTTTGATGAGTCGAAAGCCAAAAAATCGTCTTGTGACGTCGAAGCAATCAATATCACAAATTCAAACTTTATTTGTACTCGTTACACGACTTACCTTCGTGCGTTTTTTAACGCCAGCTACAATATCAATCAAAACCAATACCCATGGAATTGAAAAGTGCATAAGTTTTTGCAGAAATAGTTTGGGTTAAATTAACGATATTAGTTAGCAATTCGATTCTTACGGCAGAAGCAAGATAGCTCATTAAAACAGGATAAAATCATGAATACACTTATAAAGTCCTCCTTGAAATCAATAGCCTTAACGTTGGCGGCCAGCTTTATATTAACGGCTTGTTCGAATACCGAAAACATTTTTGGATCAAATAAAGATAGCGCTACTAACAATAACAAAGTCATGGCCTACGCTCGTTTTGTTCCCGAGCGTCGCGACGACTTTGCCTGGGAAAACGATAAGGTTGCTTTTCGAGTGTATGGCCCAGCAGCACCACTTAAAGGCCATTCAAGCGGAGTTGATGCATGGCTTAAACGTGTTGACTATTCAATCATCGACAAATGGTATAAATCGCACGTAGAAGGTATTTCATATCATGTAGACCACGGTGAGGGTTACGATCCATATCACACAGGTATTAGTCGTGGTGTAGGCGGTACGGCAGTCTGGATCGATGGTAAACCGTATGCCGCACACAACTACAAAAGTTACAAAGTACTAAAAAGTGGTGGTGACGAAGTAATCTTTAACTTAGTTTATGAATGGTATACACCAATTGGTATTGTGAAAGAGTCAAAAACCATTTCGTTGGCTCTAGGTGACCAATTATATAAAGTTAATTCAGAATTTACTTTAGACGGTAAGCCCGCCAAATTACCAATTGCGGTTGGTATTGCCACTCACGATGAAAAAGCCAAAGTATATTTTAATCAATCTACCGGGCGCATTTCTGCTTGGGAACTAATAGATGGTCAAGGTATTGGAACCGGTGCCTTATTAGAACCGAGTACTGTAACCAACATCAAACATATGCCAAGTAACATAAAAGATGAAAGTCATATTTGGGCTTTTACCCATACCGACTCTCAGGGCAAGCTTTCTTATCAAGCAGGATTTGCTTGGCAAAAAGCGGGAGAAATTACATCTAACAAGCAATGGTCAAACTATCTTGACGCCCGAATGATCAAATAACATAACTTTATTGCGCAGGTCTTTAATCTCGACCTGTGCAATTAAACACTTAATAAAAGAGATAATCATATGGAAAAAATTGCCTTTGTAATGACCTTATTGCCTGGACATGAAAAAGAGTATCAAAAACGTCATGACGAAATTTGGCCAGAGTTGGTTATTGCTTTAAAAGCTGCCGGAGTGTCTGACTATTCAATATATTTTGAAGATACATCTAACAAATTATTTGCTGTATTAAAACGAACTGAAGACAACACTATGGACCAATTGCCACTGCAACCCATTGTTAAGAAGTGGTGGGCATTTATGGCTGACATAATGGAAACGCATGAGGACAATTCGCCTGTTGTGAATGAAATCCCTCAAGTTTTTCATCTCGAATAAAGAGGGATTATCAACGTGCTAGCTCCTAACATAGTTAAAAATACCTTGATTATAAAAAGATTACTATTGTGTACGTTTATTGTAACAATACCGCTTGGCTGTGCTAACGAACAGACGACTGTGCAAGCTTCATACGAAACGTCAAATACTTCCTCAAGTTCAATCATTTATGACGTAAATCAAAAGTTTAGTGAAGTTAACTTAGGCGATGTGCCTTACTATTATGACAAACGAAATAACGCGCTCGGTATTGATGCTCGTATCATTGAATATAGAAGTCTTTTTGCAAGAGCGACACGTGAATTTACCGAATCTACTGGTACATATAACGTTACTATTACCACATTAACGGAAGAAGACGGTGAGTCACTCTATCGCCTGATTGTCAATAATCAAGTTGTAGCGACTTATCGCAATCCGTATATTGGACCCAATTCCAAGCGAGACCTTAAACCGCATCGTCACACGTGGCGCGACATCCAATTAAACGCTGGCGATACCATCGGCATCGAATCAAATGCAGATACCAACGGTCAGATACCAGAGCATGGCGGTACCGCTTGGGCGCGTGGTCGCTGGCAGCAATTAGCATTTGATCAAAAACCATTGCTTCCATTTCCTAAAAATAGTCAACGCCCACACTTTGACCGTTCCAAAGATTTACTCATTTCACAATTTGATTTTCAGCCGGATATCGACGATGTGCACGCAGTAGCAGCATTAGGATCAATGATGAAACACTCAGATATGGACGGTGTGAACCTAATTGCGGTTGCTGGTACCGTTGGCAATCAAGGAGGGGAATACATAAACGCCAACTCGTTGATGAAAATGGCGTTTGGTCGAGAAAACCTTATGTGGACAGATGCTCATAAAAACTGGCAGATGTCGGTCAACTTTGTACACAATAGAGTTCGTGCAGTGTTATCTCAAGGCGGAAGAGTATGGGTTCAAGAAGCAGGTCAATCCAATTTTACTCGCGACTGGGTTGAAGCTCTCATAAGTTCAGGTGTTCATGAATCCGTCATTAAAAACAACGTCATAATCGTACAACACAGCGATTGGAATGAGAAACAAACCAGCCCAAAAGATCTCGATTTTGTAAAATCCAAAACCAATTACAAAGCTATTTCTGACGGCAACAAACCTAAAAAAGTATTTGTCCGTAAAAATCGCAGAGGTCCATTTACGCCAATCTACGTCGAACAAGACAGTAAATGGATTGCAACGGCCACATCAGAAGACAACGTAAAAAAACATGCAAAAACGCTTTGGCAATTAGCTGATAAAATCGTTAAAGAAAGTCGATTTAACGCAACATACTCTTCAATTCCAAATGGCGGTGTCGACTTTTCTGACCATGTTGAAATTTGGTGGATCTTAAACCAAGGCCAGACTACGGTTTCCGTTCATTCTTTTTGGCAACGATATGTGACTAACGTAACACTTGATAAAGTTAACCCTCCGAGTGGTCGAATCGCAATAATAGCCGATGGTAACTCCCCTGATCCTGACGATATTGGTGCAACACCTGTCATCTTTGGTTTATTAAAACAGTCTGGACTAGCAGAAAGACTGGTACACGTATCACACTCATGCGACCTTGACCCGTTTCGTAACAAAGCAAAACATCAAATAGACAAATCCAACGAAGCGCGCCGCCAGAAAGTTCTACACCAGCTCGCAGGTGAGTCAGTTAAACTGTTCGGTCCATTCGAAAACCTTCGTAACTACTACAACTGCCGAGTTGACCAACAGGGAGCAACACAAGATTTAGTTGATGCAATAAACGCTTCTACAGAGCAGGACCCGCTGTGGATAATTGAAGCCGGTGAACCAGACTTAATTGGTTACGCTTTGCAGCAGTCTAACAAGAGTAAACACCAATACCTTCACGTAGTTTCACACCACCCTGCCAATGACAATAGTGGCGACTATTTTGAATGGCAGCAAATACTAGATTTTGGCGTAACAGAACATCAAATCGGTGATCAAAATGTCACCTTGCAAACGCCAATTCATCATTGGGATTGGGCAAAAGAACACCAACACCTAGGCTTTCGGTTTATCTGGGAAATGCTCGCTTATGCGGAACAAGACGGCATTGTGCCCTTCCAAGCGAATAAGTTCGATTGTTCAGATGCTGGAATGGTTTATTGGTGGATTACAGGCGCTAATGTAGGTGGAAACAACTTCGCAACACCTCCTGACATCAAAAAAATGTTAGTGCAACGGCAGTAAAATAAATGCAAAGGTGCGACGACAATATCGCACCTCTTTACTGGGTATCAGTGATATTCCACATAGAATATAAAAATATAAAAATAAAACACTCAACAGGGAAAAATGATGAAGGCAATATTCTTTTTTTATTTCGTAACCACCTTTTTAACCATAAGTGTCACCGCTGCGCCATCTGTGTCAGTGTCATCAGTTTCTGACAAAGTTGAGCAATCATTAAATTGGCAAGCAGAATGGATATGGACAAAACAAAGGGCTGGCATACCAAACACTTGGGTTGCACTGAGAAAAGAAGTAACAATAGAAAACTTATCATCGAACAAAAATAATAGTGGGAGTTCAAATCAAGAGGTCATAGCCTATATCAGTGCTGACACAAAATATTGGCTTTGGATTAACGGTGAAATGGTCGTGTTTGAAGGTGGTTATACAGGAGGTCCAAGTCCAGTAGTTAACTCACCTCGTGTTGATGATTTTGCAATTGCATCAAACAAATATTACGACCAAGTTGATATCAAACCTTACCTCAAACAAGGTTCGAATACGATTGCTGCACTCGTTTGGTACTATGGTGACAATGGCAAAAAAGGTACCCACATTTCTGCTAGTAAAGCAGGCTTTATTTTTCAAACAAATGTCGGCGACACTGCAATAATATCAGACGCCTCATGGAAGGCTAAGCAACATCAATCTTATCAACAAATCAAAAAAGCACCGCCTTATCGAGTGGCAGCATGGAGCATTAATTATGATGCCCGCCAAGACATGGCCGATTGGACAGACAATGCATGGTATTTGCCCGAATTTGACGATTCACAATGGTTGCCGGCTAAATCAATGCATCGCCCGCCTCGTGCACCATTTTATAACCTTTATCCAAGTGAAATTCCGATTTTAAATAATTACGGTTTAGCAAATTGCACCAACTTACCTGATTCAGTATTTCCATTTGTAAGTGACGGTAAAAAAATCAAATGCAAACTAGATTTTAATAAAAATTTCACTCCTTATTTTGATATCGATGCGCAAGCAGGCTTACAGGTAAACATAGATTCCAATATGCGACTCAACACCATCGAAACGTTTTACACTACCAAAGCCGGTCGCCAACAGTTTGAATCATTTTCGTGGATGAATGGTAGATTAATTGAGTACACGTTTCCAAAAGGTGTTGTAGTTCATGGGCTAAAATACCGTTGGACAGGCGTTGGCTCAGCCCCTGGACATTTTGAGTCGAGCGACGATTGGTATACCCGAATTTGGCAAATGGCAGAAAATACATTGTACATTTGTGCGCGTGATAACTTCATGGATACCCCAGACCGAGAACGTGGATTATGGATTGGCGATGTTGCAGACCAAGCCAGTTATTTATTTTACTCAATGGATAAACCAGGGCGTGATCTACTCAAAAAAGCCATCAAAGTCACATTGGCCTTTAGCGACTCTGAAACCGGTATATTTGCGGGGCTAGGACCTGGACGCTTTCGTGAATTGCCAGCCCAAAGTCTCCAGTTTATTGAACAGGGGATCTGGCACTATTACTTTAATACCGGAGACAAAGAAACTCTTAGCTTTGCCTACCCCTATGTCCACAAATACTTAACTTTGTGGGGCACCAAGGAAAATGGCTTGGCCACATTTAGAACTGGGCACTGGAAATGGACCGATTGGGGCCCACAGGACACCATTGATTATGACGCTATACAAAATGCTCTGTATTACAGTGCTCTTGTATCGGCGAGAAAAATGGCGGTTGAATTAGGTAATACAACCCACATGAGTTTTTACAACAGCCGCATTGCCGCTTTAAAACAAGCCTACCAAAAACATTATTGGCAAAAAGGCTTTTACAGCAGTAACCCAAATAAATTTAAAGATGACAGAGCCAATGCACTCGCTATTTTATTTGGACTAGCCGATACCTCACAGTACCAACAAATTGTCGATAATGTGTTGCTACCTAATCACTTTGCTAGCCCACATTTTGAATGGATGGTCTACAACGCCATGGCAATAGCAGGTCGTTACGACGACGCTCTAACACGCATGAAACAGCGTTATGCAAAACAAGTGAATAACCCGGCCTTGTCAACATTGGCAGAATACTTACCATCGGGTGGTACTGAAAACCATGCGTGGAATGCCCCAAGCACAGTACTCAGTCAACATATTGCCGGCATCACTCCAACCGATGTCGGATGGAGGACTTACCAAGTTATGCCAAATATGGCCCATATGACACATGTGCAACAAAACGTACCGAGTGTAAAAGGCCCCATAAATTTTGATATCAAAAGAACAGAACAACAAATCACTATGAATTTAACGTCACCGAAAATGTCCTCCGCCGTGATAGGAATACCTAAGGCTTATTTTAACATCGGTCACGTCGCCATTAATGGCCAGCAAGTCTGGTTAAATGGCAAGCCAAACGTCGCCATCGATGGTGTCAGCTATGTTGGTGAAGATCACAAATATCTTAAATTTAGATTGGCCGCGGGTTCGTGGTCTATCGTAAGTCGCAAATAACTGGCAATCAATAATAAATAGGAAAGCCTGACATGAAACAATCAACAAATACAAAACGTCCAAACACCTTAAAATTGGCAAGCTATTCTTTGTTAGCAACGTCACTTTTAGTAGGTTGTAATGCAATCACTCATCAACTGGAAGGCGACAAAACGGTTGCTGATTCGCAACTCATCCCGGCCAAAACAGGAAGCTTTGGTGATCAAGGAGATGGCACTTATATCAATCCAATACTAAATGCGGACTACCCTGATTCCGATATCGAGCAAGTTGGTGATACTTATTACATGATCACCTCAAAACAACACATGTCGCCTGGTATGCCAATCTTAAAATCAAAAGATATGGTCAACTGGACAAATGTAGGTCATGCATTCCCTAAGCTTTCGTGGGCGCCCGAATACAATTGGGATCGAATGAACGGTTATTCATTTGGAACTTGGGCCGGAGATATCGCTTATCACGAAGGCAAATGGTATGTATATCAAATTGATTACCAACACGGTTTAATGGTCACTATGGCTGACCAGATTGAAGGTCCGTGGAGTGACCCAATCATGATGCTGCCACATGCCGATGTATTAGACGATCCCGCTGTTTATTGGGACCATGATACTGGTAAAGCATACGTCATCATCAATACCGGTAAGAAGCAAAAAGGATCTGACAACAAGATCGAAGGCAATGAAAACCGCATTTATGAAATGAGCTGGGATGGTACTAAAATCCTAGACGAAGGCAAGCTTGTATATACCGGCATGGGTGCAGAGGCTGCTAAAATTTATAAAATTGACGGCACTTGGTATATATTCATGGCACAGTGGACCATGGGTGATAAGTCGACAAAACCTGGAGTTAAAAATCCCAAAAACGACCGTAAACAACTCGTGTTGCGTTCAAAAGAAAGTATTTATGGCCCGTACGAAGTGAAAACCGTTCTTGAAAAAGGCAAAGAGTTTAACAATCGTAGCGCCAGCCAAGGTGGTTTAATGCAAGCACCAGATGGTTCTTGGTGGTATATGCATCAGCTAATTCAAAATGACGATATCCCTTTTCAAGGTCGACCGCAGGTGCTCGATCCGGTTACTTGGGTTGATGGTTGGCCGATAATAGGTTTTGACGAAGATAACGATGGCATAGGTGAGCCGGTAAAACGTCACAAAAAACCAATAGATGGATATCCAGTGTCTGCACCAAGTTCAGATGATGATTTCTCATCTTCGCAACTTGGTATGCAATGGGAGTGGAATCACAACCCACGTGATAGCCATTGGTCATTATCCGAGCGTCCGGGTTGGTTACGCCTAAAAGCAAGTAAAGTACTACCTAATACAAAGGCTTTTGGGCCTAAAATCAATGAATGGACCAATAATGACGGTTCAGACTCTGACTTCTGGCGCGCCCCAAATACACTAAGTCAACGTATGATGGGGATCACGACGGGCACTGCTGTTGCTAAGTTTGATATTTCCGGAATGAAACCCAATCAACTAGGCGGTTTTGTGCGTTATGGTGGCGTATTTAACTTACTCGGAGTGCAAGTTGACAACAATGGTAAGAAGAATTTGTTCTACATGGATAAGATGGCTAAACGTGTTGTTGGCCCTGAAATCACCGGAGATGACTTATACGTGCGTACCTCTAACGCCCGTGACCAAGCAACTTACGAGTACAGCTTTGACGGTGTAAGTTTCAAAGCCTTTGGCCCGAGCTTTACCATTGCCTTTGGTAAATGGACTGGTGACCGTTTAGGATTCTTCTCATGGAATGAAAAACGCGATACTGACGCTGGTCATATCGATATAGATTGGTTCTTATATGATTATGACGGACCAAAAGCGGCACATAAACTTTTAGATTTATAGAAAAATTAACATCCAATGCTTCCATACCTCAATGGAAGCATTAACTTTTTAATGATGAAAATAACCCGGTGCTACATCATAGTAATTGATGTTTTCACCTTCTATCTGACGTAACTCATCAATATACATAATAGCATCAGAATCTCGTGTTGAATTAGTACCAAACAAATACCAACCATAGGACGGGTACAGACCATTTTTATCGTTGTAACCCAATTGGATGTTGTGATGGTTCACTCTTCGTTTACCATCTATCCAAAGCCTAATATACCCTTTTTCCTCAAACGGATTGGTTCTAACCTGCAGCACAAAATCAACCCAACGATCTTGATATTCAGGTAAAGATACCGGTAAATTTAAGTGATTGACCCCCTCTCCTTTTATACTAGTACTTAGTTCCTTTGAGTCCCATGAATAGCCAACTCTAAACCCATCTGTTCCTATGGTAAGGCTAATTGGCGGTATTCGGCTTGGTTCACCATTTTTATCCTTTGCTCCGTGCAACTGAAAAAACAAAGCTCTTTGATCGCCTGTTAACGTAAAGTCAACACTTGGAAAATAAGCACTAAAACCATACCAAAGTGTTGTACTATTGGTGCTCGCTCTTTTTCCATGAAACATGGCCTTTCGATCTGTATTGTCTAATTTATTTGGGTCACCATTCCACTGTTCGGGGTGTTGATGTTTCCAATGTAATTTGGCTGAATGCTTACCTAAACGGACAATTTCAGACTCCACCTTAAAAGAATGTGGTCCCTGAAATTGAGTAAAGAAAAAGAATTCAGGTAATTGGTTATTTAAACCTGGTGTATAAATATTTATTGTTGTATTTTCCGCATTCCAACCAGCACCAGAAAATGACTCATAGGCAACAGACTTATGTCTTTGAATAGGTTTATTGCCAACATAAGATTCACCAATCGCATAATTTTCCGCGACCGTTCTGCCAGTCTCCTCTGAAATTATTTTATCGTGCGCAGTCTTACATGCCATTAGCACAACACTTATTAAAATTATTGTAAAAATTCGTTTATTCATTTTTGCCTACTTTCGTCGTTTCAATTGTGATTCGAAATAAGATATCTATGATTAAACATTAATCACGGCTAACTGACGTTGCATTTTAAAGTCATGGTACACATGGCTATTCTCCATTCTAAATACACTTTATTTTCAGTTTGACCTATATGTTTTGAGCTGCTCGGGTTGCCTAGCAGGCATAGATTTTCGGTTCAGAATGGGAGCTTTGAGTTTTAAACACTGATCGCTAAGTCGAGTTTGTCACGCGCAAAAAATATTTGTTACGAAGAAATCACAGATCCCATTGTTTCGAATAATGGCAACAACGTTAGCACTTTGTCATGCCAACCCAATCAAAACATTAGTTGGGTTAGCTATGAGCGTAGCTTTTGAACAGCTAGCTTTTCTGCCTAATTGATTTGTTGGACCAAGTTATTTGCTCGAAACTCGCCGTCATGCCATAAGTAAAGTCGTTGCGAACCCGCTTTTCTAACATTCACAATAATTGCTTTTACTTCCCCTGTTTCATTGGCAACAGGCTTCACTAATAACTTGCCTTTATCGACGTTAAAATAAGTTTTATCCACTTGCCAGTCTTGACTATTAAGCAGATTATCCGCTTTAGTACTACGGTTAGTGCGTTGTTTAGCTATCGCAAAAACACTTTCCCCTTTACTATTGCGGTAAGCAACCGCCGCTGTATCACTCTGTTTTCCAAGCTTTTCTAAAGCAAAAATCTTGCTAACTTTTTTGCCATCGGTGTCTACTAATGTACGATTTTTTGTACCAGGCATAGGGTGTCCATGGGTCCAACTACCATTGTCAAAAATAGCCATACGCCATTCGCGATACCCTTCCCCCTTCGCCTCGTAAGCCGCTGCAATTTTGCCATCACCTAGAATAAGTGGTCTTGTGCCGAAACTGGTTTCACCTGCTTTTTCTGAGTTGTAGGCTAAAGTGTGTTGGTTACTGCTCTGCAATGTTAATGGTAAGGTTAATTTTTCTTTATTTGCGTTATAAAACGAGCCGTCCGTCGTATCTAACACCATGTAATAAAGGTTTAGACGGTTGTAATGTGTTTTATCGTGGATCTCTTTAAAATTACAAGCATGCCAAAGTGAGGTAATTGCAATTTCAGTGTCCGATATTTTTAACGGATTAATGTAATGAGTGTGAACGGTTATCGGGTCGCTATGATCGGGCGTTGGCCAAGTAATAGTGACTGGCGGCTCAAACGTTTGTGAACCATTTTTCATTTTGTAATATAACCATGGAGATTTATGAGTACCGGCGCGAGTAAAAAAATAAATGTCGCCATTGGCCATCTTGTAACTTTTGGTATAAGAAGCAAAAGGCGTGATGTCGTTTTTTTCTGAAAATGAAGATAAATCATATGGTTTGCTAGAAACCACATGTTTCATTCGGCCACCAGCATGGGGAGTGTCTATCGATAATGGATTTAACCCATCTTCACGCTCTCCTCCATGGCCACCAAATACAATATGAATATAACCCTGATTATCTACTTCAATTATGGGCCGCCCATGGCTGTCAATTTTGCGTTCACCTTTTGACAGGGTGCTGTGTCCCGCTTTGTAAGGCCCATCCCATTTGTCTATGCGTAAGTTGTAACTAGCAACATATGGGTCTGTTAAATGTCCTTGGTAAGTCACATATACCGTATCACCAATGAGTTGGTGCCAACCTGTGTAAGTATTTCCCGGTAAGTTTTCTGTAAAGAAACCTTTGGGCAGTTGCGGTTGATGATTGGTTTTCTTGCTATTCGAACTTAAGTTTTCTGCAGGCAGGTTGTAAATTTCAATAAATTTTTTGCCTTCGGTGTAAGCATCATAAACAGGTTGAAACTCAACATACTGACCGTATAAATACTGATCTATCCGCCAGCGCCAATATTCACTGTTATAAGTAGCGTTAGCTGTATTTCCATTTTGTTTTTCATTTATTAAAGCCGAAAATGTAGGATCTTGAAGAGAATATTTATTTATTAATTCAGACCTTTTTTCAAAAAAATTGCTCTCTGTCTCTGCTAGAACAGGCTGACTCGGTAGTTTGATTGCACATGCAGATATTGTAATTACGGACGCTGATATCACCGCAGCTATAGTAAGTTTTAATGCGTTATTCATGGTAATTGAGCTTCTGTTTAAATTAATAGAAACAAATTATTGGGTTTAGATTTCAACCCAACAATAAAGGCTTTAAAAGCCCCTTTTAGGGAGGCACGAATTTACATCAACTTTTATTTTTTAAGACGTTGCGTTCTTTTACTGAATACCAGTTTGTGAGTTTATCGCTTAAAGCTTTTACCAACTCTGGATGTTGTTCTGCTAAATTCATTGTTTCATGTTCATCAGCTAAAATATTGTAAAGCCTCGGGCCTTCTAACACACCTTTGTGGTACTTCTGGTAACTGATGTTTGCTCCGTCATAACTTAAGATTAACTTCCATTGGCCTGCGATCACCCAACGGTATAACAAAGTGCTTTCAGCGTTGTTCAGCTCTGTCATGTCATGGGCAAATCCCTCTCCAAATATAGCATCACGGTCTATTGGCGTTTCTTGTTTTAGATTTTCCAATAAATTTTTACCAGGTAAATTAGGCGGAACTTCAATACCCGCTACAGCTAATACCGTAGGTACAATATCAATGCTGCTCACCGCTTCTGTTCGCATTTGTGCGTTAAATTGACTAGGCAAAGAGAACATAATAGGTGTACGAACACCGCTTTCTCCTGGGCTTTGTTTTGAGCGCGGTAAAAAACGTTCCGCCTGACTTGGATTTGTCACCCAGCCATTGTCAGATACATAAACAATCAATGTATTATCTTTCAGCCCTTTTTCCTCTAAATATCCAAGTAATTCAGCATTGGTTTCATCAAACCATTCGATCATCGCGTAGTACTTAGCAATAGATGTTGGCAAACCTAAATTTGCGTATTTTTTATATATGCGCTGCGGTGGATTATGCGGTGTATGAGGCATATATGGCGCATACCAAATTAAAAATGGATGGCCTTCGGAGGTCGATTTGTCGATAAAGTTCGTTATCGGCTTTATTCCTTCACGACCAATTTTTAATCCGTCATCTCCGTGACGGCCGCCTTTTTCTGGAAAACCACGAGTCATGCCTTCATCAAATCGGCCGCGCTTAAAGCTGCCTTCCCACCATTTACCTGTTTGAAGTGATTTGTAGCCTTTTTCTTTTAACAGTTGCGGCAGTGTCGCAACATTATCAATTTTTGCAATAATTTCACCGCGTTGCTTTTGATATTCAGCCCCTTTTTTTCCGCCCGGTAGATTGCGCGATGGATCGTTGCCCGTAATTCCGTGCTGAGAAGCATAAAGCCCCGTGGCTATCGTGGCCAATGATGGCCGACACAAAGAAGTCGGAACATAGCCTCGAGTAAATGTCACAGACTCAGCCGCCAACTGGTCTAATGCAGGTGTCTTGACAATCTCATGCCCCATAAAGCTATAGTCATTCCACGCATGATCATCAGATAAAATAAGAACAATATTTGGCGGTGTTTGGTTATTTTCACTATTTGTGTCTCGGGAAGAATCTAGCTTGTCAGATTGCAATGAAGTCATGTTGCAACCAGCTAAAGCTAATACTAAAAGCCCGCACAGAGCCTTTGTCTTATAAGCGAGTTGTTTTATTTTACTATGTCCAGTTGATAGGTTCATTTGATTAAGCCTGTTTGCGACTATTGTACTTTTTAATAGTTTTTGTGATTACTTTTACGATATTGGAGATGACTTCCCATTTATTTCTAAATATGCGAAACCAACTCCATACCGTCACTTATTATGGTGTTTGGAACTCTAAGCGGTGCTGGCCAGCAGAATATTTCACGGGCTTTAGCTTACCGAGGGTAGGTAATGTCACTAACGCACTTGAGTTATTTGGAATTACAAAATCCCAAACGATACGATCGCCATCACGTTGCCAGCGACTTTTTATTTCCCCATACCCGGTTGTGTAAGACACATCCACACTATCTAAGCCAGATACAAATAACGGGGCTAATTCAAAATCTTGATATCCAACGGTGTCAGCCATTGGACGAATACCACCAAGGCCTTCATAAAACCAACCGTCATAACCGCTGTGGAATGGATGGTTTAATGAACGGCCAGGTTCGGCTTCATGTCTACCTTGCTTTGAGCCTGGAATAAAGCCACCTTTACGCTCCCACAATGTGGTCGCATTAAGCTCGTTTAGCAGGTAAGCGTAACCTGGGTAACCTTTGGCTTTAAAAATATTAAAGGCCGTATCTGCGTAGCCAAAATCACTTAACGCACGGTACAAATAAGTTTGCCCCAACGCACCGACAGACGCATGACCTTGCCATGTGTTAATCACATCATCGTTGATAGCTTTGGCTATCGCCGCGTGTTTATCTCGAGGCGCAATATCAAACGCTATTGCCATCGCATCAGCTGTTTGGCTTCCATAACTATTACTTGTAGAGTCAAATAATTCAGTATTAAACTGCGTAGTGATCTGCCTAAATAACTTAGAATAGTGAGCGGTACCTTCAGGTTTATTTAATAACGTTGAGATTTTTGACATTAAATTAGCAGTATGAGCAAACAAAGCGGAACTTGTTAACGTTGGAGTTGTACGCTCAGAGGCACAACGTCCGTTTACGCGGTCCGCACCGCGATTTACTACAGGATCACACCAGTCACCATAGCCAATTCGTAACATTGAACTTTCTAGCTTTGCTTCACCAGCTGTCATGTATTCAACCATGCTCTCATATTGGTCAGCCAATAATTGCATGTCTCCATGGTGGCGATAGTGTTCCCATGCGATCATAATTTCCGCTGCCGCCCAGTCAAACTTGTCACCATGTGTTCGTTTACCAGGCACAACTGCTGGCGCTACAAATGCCGCGGTTTGAAAGTCGCCCAAAAACTTGTCCCAAAACTTATCCATGTTGTAATTGTAGTTACCAGTGATCATTGCCGCATGAGCATCACCAGTCCAGCCAGCTCGTTCACGAATTGGACAATCCATTGGCAATGCAATTAGGTTACTTTCATATCCCCAAAGGGCCATGTCATGTATTTGATTCAATAATGGATCAGAGCTTGTAAATTTACCTACTATTTCAACATCGCTTCTAACTAAATGCGCGGTTATTGAATCTAAAGCCGGGGCATGCTCCAAACCTCGAATTTCAATGTACCTAAAACCATGCCAAGTAAAAATTGGTGTCCAGCTTTCAGTTTCATCGTCTGACGCTATATAGCCGTCCACCTGTTTTAATAAAGGCGCGCCGCCGCCACTTTTTTGACTGATCATATTTTTAGATGTGACCCATTCAGCGTAACGGAAATACACAGCTTGCCCTTTTTTAAGGCCAAGGCTTTTAACATCAACGGTTGGAATACCAGTAAAGTTTTGACCAAAGTCCAATACCCAAACATTTGGCTCCGGATTCAAGATGTCTACAGGCTTAACTTCTTTAACAGCTTTAATTGCGGGCTGTAGTTGTGGTTCGAGGGATTTTGTAGGCCATTGCTCAAGCACTTCTACCTTTTGCCAACTGCTCAAATCTAAATTGGTATCTTTATTCCAACCAGCGATAGCGTTATTTGCATCAAACAATTCGCCAGAGAATACGCCTTCTTTTAATACAGGAGAAACATGGCTCAACCAATTTTTGTCACTGGCAATCACTTGTTTAGTGCCGTCGTCATAGGTAACTTCAAGTTGGGCAATAAAAGTTGGCTGACCATAAGACAAAGAGCGCTTTGGCTTTGAGCCCGATTTAGCATCAGGGTTTGTCCATTTGCTGAATGCAATATCTTCGTCATACCAACCACTGCCTAGATGCACAGCGATGATATTTTCACCTTTATTTAAAAAAGATTGAACATCATCAGTGTTATACAAAATACGTTTATCAAAATCGGTTTGACCCGGGTCCATAATACGATCATCCACATTACGACCATTTAGATATATTTCATAGTAGCCACCAGCTGTACTATGTAATCGAGCTTTAGTGATTGATTTATTGCTGTCTAATGTAAATTCATGTCTAAATAGACCTGCTGTTGCTGATGCTTCTAATTGTTTTAATACTCGTTGTTGAGTTTTTAGTTTGCTGTTTGTTAAACTTTTATTTTCTAAGTTTGCAGCAAATCGCATCCATTGCGTAACGGCTGGCGTAATTTCAGTGGGTTGAGGTTTAGCCATTTTTAGCCATTTCGCTTGCCAATCGTCCTTATTAACAAGTCCCATTTCCCAAGAATCGATGTCACTCCATTTATGTGGCGGTTTGTCACCTTCAGCCCAAACTCGAACGCGCCAATAGACGGCTATACCCGATGTAAGTGGCTTTCCTTCATATGCGATATGAACTGAACGTCGATCTTGTATTTGCCCACTATCCCATAAATCTGGTCTGCCCTCGGATATTAAGTGTTCAGATGTAGCGACTTGAATCTGATAAGCGCTTTGTGTGGTGACATTGGAATACCAAGCCAAACTCGGTTTTGGATTATGAACATTAAGCGGATTCTGATTACCTTCTACCAATAAATTAGAAGGCGCTGGATCTAAATCTTGCTTAGTTCCACAACCTACAACATTAGCAACGACAAGCAAAAGTATCGCTATTCTAGTGGCATACCAGCCCTTGTTTACGAAATACCGAGTATTGTTCATTAAATCCATCTCCTTTTAACGAGCACTTTCCTATTTCGCCGCATACATAATTGCGAGTAAGTAAGAACAAGTTGATGATTTAATAGGGTTGGATATTTGTCTAAGGTAGTACTACTGGCATAAGACCAGAGAACAAATAGCATTAGCTATTTAGACTTATATATGTGTAATCCCTATTGATACTGCAACTTTAACGTTGCTTCTAATTTTATTTATTATTTTTTGTACAACTGCAAATAAACCTTAACACGCCACATGTTTAAAAAAAAGCACAAATGAGCGATTTTGACTTACAATGACTTGTCGTGGTATTTATAATACATTAGACGTTTAACGGGTTAAAACTCCAATAATTTTAAAAAAAACAATAATAAATAAATAGATAGGATTTATCTAAAGATAGAAAAAAATATTAAATAAAGTATAAAAAAGAACAATATAAATTCAAAAACAATAAACCACTCTTAGAAGTGACTATAATCGACTGGAGTTGACATGAATAATAAAGTATATATTGCACTCACCATCGTGGTGGCATATTTAGGCCTTACCGCCTGCCAATCAATCTCGAATGTATTTTCCGATAAAAGTAGTGATAAATTATATTCAGGTGCAGTTTCAACGGTGACAATACAGCTACAAGCCTTAGAAATCGGTCAGCGAGTAGCAGATTGGCAGGTAACTCAAATTGAAGCTGATAATTATGATTATTTAGCCGCTCGATATCACGATGCATCATCTAAACCTCAACATTGGATCCAAGCAGCGTTTTACATTGGATTAACAGAATGGGTAGAGGTCACCGATAATAACGTTTTGTTAAGTCACATCGAAACAATGGCAAAAGAGCAAAACTATGCATTAAGGTTATCTCGAGGTAAACATGCTGATGACCATGCTATTGGACAAACCTACCTTTGGTTAACTGAAAGAACAAATAACAAATTTGCATTTGAGCCGACAAAACAACTTTTTGATCAAATACTTGCAAATCCTTCAACTGTTACACTAGAAATGGATTCAAGCAAAAAAAGACCTAAAGCCTACGAGGGTGCTTGCCAAGATAGGTGGTGTTGGGCCGATGCATTGTTCATGGCTCCAAGAACGTGGATAAAATTAGGAAATATTACTGGAGAAGACAGATATATTAATTTTGCCGACAAAGAGTTTTGGGCAACCGTGAACTATTTGTTTTCTGAAAAACATGGATTGTATTTTCGCGACAGCCGATATTTCGATCAGAAAAGTGATAATGGAAAGCCTGTTTTTTGGAGCCGAGGCAACGGTTGGGTATTTGCGGCTTTACCTTTAATCATTGATGACTTACCAAAGGACCACCCTTCTCGCGCCCGATATATAGAGCTCTTTAAAAAAAATGCAGCTGGCTTACAAAAAATACAAAACCCAAACGGATACTGGTCGGCTTCATTGCTTGATCCAAATAAGGTTAAAACACCGGAAGTAAGTGGTACAGGCTTCATCACGTATGGATTAGCTTGGGGGGTAAATAATGGTATTTTAACTGATGATTCTTATAAACAATCAGTTATTAAAGGTTGGAACGCGTTAGTGAACTCAGTGCAGAATAATGGTCGAGTAAACTGGGTTCAACAGGTAGGAAAATCCCCTGATCCCGTGAAAAAAACCGACACTCAATTATATGGTGCAGGTGCAGTGTTACTTGCCGCATCCGAAATGACCAAGTGGACAAAGTAGAATGTATTCTCGCCGATGTAAGTCCTACAGGCGCTTAACTATGCAACCAGTACGTCGGCGGCAAGTAGCTAGTGCACTCATTATCTGCTTGTTAGCATTCATTACAGGCTGCAACAGTCACCCTGCACTAGCATCAACTATGTATGTCGCTAAGTCTTCACTGAACACACCTAGCTCAATGGTTGAAAATACAAATTTAATCGCTATTGAAGCTGAAAATTTTGCTAGCCAACATTTAGACCATAAACGCCGCTGGTTGGTTATGTCTGAAGATACATCAACACATAATTATCCAGATGCTGATCTTCCGCACTACGAAACCGCTAGCGGCAAAAGTTATATTGAAATTTTGCCAGATACGCGAGTCAATCATTATGAAACACTTGTTCGAGGTGAGAATTTTAGTGCACAAGGCGGCAATGTCGCCGTATTAACCTATCCGGTATATTTTGACAAGCCTGGTAAATACTACGTATGGTCACGCGCTTTTAGTACAGGCAGTGAAGATAATGGCGTTCATATCGGTTTAAACGGGCATTGGCCTGAAACGAGCCAGCGCGTTCAGTTTTGTCATGGTAAACACAAATGGACTTGGTCGTCAGCGCAGAGAACAATCGGTAATCATTGCGGCGTCCCAAATACCATTAGTGTTAATGTACCTACAAAAGGTGTACATACTTTAATGATTTCAATGCGTGAAGACGGATTCGAACTGGATAAACTCTTGCTGACTCAGGATGTTAACTACCAACCTAGAGGAAAAGGCATCGCTGCAAAAAGATTAGCCCCACCGCCTTTACAGGAAAAAACGGAATTGTTTGGTATTAAACAGTACAAACGAATTATAAAACCCGAAAGTTTCAAGTTCGATAAAACCAATAATGGATTTGAGGCAACATTGGCTCTAGGTCATAAAGATAGAGGTTCAAGTTCGTTGATAGTAGTGACTTTGCACGACACACATCAAAACGTGCAACCTATCGAATTCACAATCCGTATTAATGACAAGATAATTGGTAATTTTAAGAATAACTCTTCTATCACGTTAAATAACGAATTTTATTTTATTACAGATAAAGTAAACCTTAGCAAAGGCGATGTCATTCGAGTCACAGTAACAAACCCAGGCGATGTTTTATCAATAAAAAAAATTAAAAGTCTATGGCAAGCTCTCGTTATTTCGAGAAGCCAATAATTAGTAGAGAAAGGGATAAGCAAGATGTATAAATTAACAAAAAAGCCCGTAATTCACTTTAAGAAAGGATTACTCAAAATAAGCTGTGTAACATTAACAGCCTTAGCGTTAGTCAGCTGTTACTCTTCAACAACACATACTAACTCCGATGCTAAAAATACAGTCAACACTAAAGATAATCAAAAACAACCGAACATACTATTTATTCTTGCCGATGATCATCGTTGGGATCTAATTGGTAAATATCACTCTATTATAAAAACCCCGACACTCGACCAACTTGCAAATCAAGGCACTGTTTTTAAGAATGCTTTTGTTACGACACCAATTTGTGCTTCGAGCCGTATTAGTATTTTAACGGGGTTAACAGAACGGACGCACGACTTCACATTCAGTCGCCCAAAAACAGGAAAAGTGGAATCGGCCAATATGTACCCCGCAATATTGAAGAAAAACGGCTATCGTTCGGCACTTGTGGGTAAATATGAAATCAACATGTCAGGTCAACATAAAGATAGATTTGACTATTTTAAACCGCTATTGCACGAGAAAACAGGTGAGTTTAAAGGTAAAAATTTGCCACAGACTTATTACATTGCTGAGTTGGCCAAAGATTTTATCGAACAATCCAAAAATACAAACCAGCCTTGGACAATGTCGGTAAACTTTTGGAACCCCCATGCATTAGACAAAGATAAAGAAGATCAATTCCACTACCCGCCTGAATTTGAAAACTACTATTCAGATGTCACTATTCCACCTGCAAAATTATCTGACAACGAATATTTTGAACAGTTACCCGAGTTTTTACAATTATCGATTGGCCGCGTTCGTTGGGAGTACCGTTTCAGCAACGAAGCCATGTACCAAAAAATGGTCAAACGTCATTACCGAGCTATCAGTAGCGTCGATAAGGCCGTAAGTATGTTGATCCAAAAACTAGAAGAGACTGGCATGGCAGACAATACAATTATCATTTATACCGGCGATAACGGGTATGCATTAAATGAACGTCAACTTGCTGGAAAATGGTTTGGTTGGGAAGAAGATCTACGTGTCCCTCTCATCATTTACGACCCTCGTAATAAACAAGATCAAGCAAAAGAAATCACAAAGATGGTGCTCAATATCGATATCGCACCAACGATTTTAAGTTTGGCCGGCGTTGATGCACCACAAACATACCAAGGGAAAAGTTTACTCCCTATGTTAAATGACAGTGATGAAATACAAGACTGGCGTACCGAGTTTATGTTTGAGCATATGTATCAGCCTAAGCGCGTGTTCATTCCACCCGTTGTAGGTGTCAGAACTGAAGATTGGAAATATTTCGACTTCCATAAGCAAAATCATGAGCGGTTATACGATCTGAAAAACGATCCTGATGAAACAACTAACCTAGCAAACGATCCGAAATATCAGCACGTGTTAAAAACACTTAGCGAAAAAACGGATTTGTACATTAAAAAATATGAACAAGCTAGAACGGATGAAGTTAAGCAACGGCCCTCTTTCCTAAATCAACGGAATTAAAGTCCCTTTTATTAATGTACTCAAAAACAAAAAGCCTTTGTCATTTGTATGACAAAGGCTTATTAAATTAATGATAGAAACTATAACAACTACTTAATTACAAAAATTTAACTGCGATATTTAGTTATTCTAAAAAGTCTACCTATCTTTAAATTTCTGAAGATGCTGTTGCATTATCATTCTTCTCAATACTGCAAATAATCCAAGCATAAACAATATAAATGGCATTGTGGAGCCTCCAGAACTGTCGCTGTCCTTTGGTTTATCTTCGAGGTCATCCTTTTGTGATTGCACAACTTTTTCCTTTACGATAATTTGCATGGTCACTTCCGCTGTAAGTCCTAAATTATCAGTTGCTACCGCTTTCACCACATGAGACCCAACGGGTAAGTCTGTTAATGAAGAATCAGTTTGTGTCCACTGATACGGGGCCGAAGTCAGCGTTGAAACTTCTACATTATTAACAAAAAGAGCGACTTGCTTTATAGAGCGCGTGTTCATTGGCGAAGACGCTGTAACGTCAATGGTCAAACTATCATAACCTTCCTCAACTGTTAGTGTTGAGTCATTAAAACTAACTAAAGGTGCCTGAATAGTTTCTTCAATAATTAAATTAGCTAAAGCTTCTGCCATTAAGCCTTCACTGTCGGTTGCCACAGCTTTAATAGTATAAGAACCGACTGAAAAATTGAGTAATTCTTCACTAAGCGATGCAGAGTGCCCCCACTCGTACGGAGCAACAGCCTCCTTGCGAATCAAATTATCGTCGACATACAGTTCCACATTTTCGATAGTTCGTCCTAAGACTGGCGTCGAGGCATTAACACTAAGTGAAAAACTATTATACCCCTCAAACATTGTGTAAATGTCCTGTGGGAAAGTGACAATCGGAGTTGGGTCAATAACAGTCAAAGACATCGTCGTTTCCGCAGTCTCTCCCTCACTGTCTTTAACAATGGCTTTTAACTCATAGGAGCCGACACTTAAATTTTGTAGGTTAGGCTCTTCGAATGACCATTTAAATGGCGCTGTGTTCTTTGTTGATATCAACGTTTCATCTAAATAAAGGCTAACCTGCGAAATAGTACGCGTATCATTAGGAGTATCAGCAATAACGTTAATGTCGACACTGTCATACTCTTTTAACAAGGTGATATTGGTAGTTAAGAATGCAACGGTTGGCGCTGACTCCACAACGTTTACCGTCATAAATGCTTGAGATGTATCACCAACATTATCAACAACTACAGCCTTCACTTCATAAGAGCCTAGCGTTAAATTTTGTAACGCTAAGGTACTTTGTGTCCATGTGTAAGGAGCGGTATTCAATGTTGATATAAGTTCTTCATCTAAATATAAAGCCACACTTTCAACATATCGCGCGGGATCGGTTACAGAAGTCATTGCCGATAATGATATGTTGGAATAGTCTTCAACCAATGTTATTTCCGTTTTTTCAAAGTTCACGCTTACTTGAGAAATATCTAGGTCAATAATTTGGATATAAAGTGGGAGAGAATTACCCACCCCTTTTTCCATTAAGTAGTAATAAACTTTTCCATCCTTAATATAGATGGTTCCATGAGCAAACGTTGGTCCGTCTGTTGCTTCATAAACTCGAGTAAACTTATTTGTACCGCCTGTTGCAACTTCAATATAAGGTCGACCTCCGCTAAGTCCAATGACATATATATTGTCTCCAGCTGTATAAATCGATGAGGCCCCAACAAAATTTGTGTCGATAATAAACTTATCCGATCCGGAAGGTTTATAAGAATGGATATAGACTTTTTCTTTTGGGATATCAGAAAAACCAAATTCGGCAGCTTCTGAAGAAGAGTTATTGGTTTGCACTAAACTGATTATATGAATATCACCGCGAGCTGTTACCGTCCAATCGAAATCTTGAACAATATAGACTGAGTTAGGTTGTTCATGAGATATATAATCACCAGGCTCGAAAACTTTTATCTCATCAGAGTTAACTAACGGCCAAGTCATTGGGTCGCCATTGTGATTGAACCATTCTCCAAAACCTTCAGGATGATCAGAATACGCATAATAAACACCATTTTGATATTTATATTTATCGTCGTTGTCACTACTTCTTTGCTGGAAACCAACTCTAAGTTTTCCGTTCAAATACTTCATGTTGCCATACAGGCCCCAATTGTATTCATTCCCCGCATTTTTTTGATTGTTTAAATTAAATTTTGTAAATGTAGACCAGGTTTCTGTTTCAGCATTATAACGGTTAAACAAATAAGCCCCATTGTTGTTGCCTCCTAAGCGCATATAGAGCAATAACGTACCGTCTGAGGTCGCAAAAAACTTGGGATATGTCAGACGGGCAAAGTTTGCTTTATCAGCAATGTCGCCCGTCATAGAAAGGTGTTTGTAATCATTCTCACCTTGACTAACAGCACTTGTATCTTTAACAAATTTATCTAATGTAAAATCGCCATCGGCAACATCTGCTGTACCTGCAACACTGTATGAGTAGCGAAAGAAATCATCTTTAAATTTGCCATCATGATTATTGTCATCATAGGCGTGCATGTCATAGACCATGTGAATGGTTCCGTTAATAGGACTAACAGCCAAACCTATCGTATTATGTGACTCACCAATTAACGGATCGCCCCTGAAGCCGGTGTGCTGGTGCGGAAATTCAATGTCTACTGTGCTACCGGTTACAGTATTAAGCCTAGTTAACATTACGTGGCGGTCATCTTTACCGCCACGGTACCAGGTCATAAATACATAGTGTTTATAGCTTTTAACCGCATCTCCATGCGCTGAAATACTGCGTCCAAAGAAAAAATCATATTTATCACCAGTATTTGCAGTATGTACATTTCCATAGTCAAGATCGACGCCATCAAAATATAACCCATTATCGGCAATTTTTACTTGAGTTTCTAATGTCACTGCAGCGTTAAGTTGTAAAGAAGCTAACATCAACGAACCTGAAAACAGACTTATTAGCTTTGCAAAAAAAGTAAAAAGAACAGTGCAAACAGAGTTAAATATAGCCAAATTCTTTGTCGGCGACCGTTTAAATTCTATCAACCGGCTTATATACGTTTTAATTTTATTCACTATTAAACCTCATTTATTATCATTTTTATATTGTGTTAAACGGGGTTAAACCAGTTATCGCTATATAACAGCAACAATGTTCGACTATTAGCCCCCTGTAAATGTGCTAATTTTAATTCGAACTGTTTTACCACCATGTACAATGACACTAACAGTCAAAATAAATCATTACAAACCATTTGAGATCATATCAGTCACTAAAACAAGTGTTGGTGAGTGATATATGATAAAAATACAAAACAGCTTCTAGTTCTGCCATTAACAAACAAGAAAATAAACACTTTAAATACATAAACTTAAACGAGAAAATCCCATTTGAAAAGTAGTAGCGGCCTACAGAACAGCGGTTTACAACGACAATTAATCATGGTTTAAGCACAAACTAGAGTTACCATTTTTACTTTTTTAATTACGTTTTTAATTTAATTAAACTCGGTATTTCGAGTGCAATAAGTTTTAAATTCAACATGAAAAATATGTATGCGGTGACCACCAATGGTTAAGAAACACTCAACACAACACAAGAAAAACACAGCACAACTAAGTTAAATCAACAACTTAAAAAAACAAGACATTAAAAAACGATTGGTAAAAACTAATTATAGGAGCTGTCATTTCATTAATTTTTTTTCTACTGTTTAAAGACAAAATTAATTAACCCGACAAATTAAGTTAATTTATGAGCTATATTGATTATTTATGACCGCTAATGTAGTTTGGTTGTTGCACAATAAAAATTATAAATAAAATTAGTTCCAATCACAGGCGAGAAGCTCATGGGAAAAATAAAAACAAGTAATACAAATATTAAACACAAGTCGAAACTACTCGGCTATTCAACAGGTGTTTTAATGACTTTGTTTGCACCTTCAATTTTAGCTGCGGAAATTCAGGCCGCCATTGACAGCAAAAATAAAGAATCTAAAGATTTAGAAGTTATTGAGGTAACAGGCATTCGGGACTCACTCGAAAATGCTCTTAATACCAAGCGCGAGGCGGATTCGATTGTAGACGCTATATCTGCCGAGGATATTGACGGTTTGCCAGCCCTTGATTTAGGGGAAGCATTACAGGCGATTCCTGGTATTCAACTTAATACTGACGATGGCTCAAGAAATTCAGAAATTAATTTACGTGGATTACCAGGTGGATATGCAAAAGTAACGGCTGAAGGTCAATCTTTTGCAACACCTAGTCGTAGCCAAGGAATAGTTGGAAACTCAAATCCATTTGGCGCTTTTGAGGCCGGTGTTTTTGATGGCGTTACAGTTATTAAAGCCCCTACTGCTGACATGCAAGAAGGTGGTATCGGCGGTATCGTAGACAAAAAGTTACAACGAGCGCTCGGTAAAAAGGACGGACAATATTCCTTTAGCGTTGGAAGCCGATATGAGGAACTCGCAGATAATTGGGATAAGACAATTAAGTTTTCAGCCTCTAAGCATCTGATCAAAGACAAGCTCGCAGTAGCATTTAAAGTTTCAGCTTCAGAACAAAACTTTCGTCGTGATACGGCAAATTTCACGCAATATACTTCATTAAATACCGTAGATAATAATTCAATTAAAGACACAACATTTATTTCAGCCGACGACTTAAATGCCTACAAGTCTCAACATGGCATTACCGATCCACTTGCCATCGTAAAAGTCATAGGCAAAGCTGGTCAAGTTACCGAAAATTCTCGTGGAGACCGTATTTCAGCCACTGGTAATATTGAATTTAAGCCAACAGACGCATTTAAGATCGGTGCAAACTTCCTTTTCACAAAACGAGATTTAGGTGAAAGTAATATGGAAGATGTGCAGTTTTATATTGATAGTAACGATAATAATGGCAACCAAAATACGCAACGAGTAATTCCAATCGGAGCGCCTATTCAATTGAGCAATAACGCTAATCCGGACTATGTTGAAGGATTACACCACCCAGACTTAGCAACAATTCCTGTCTATGCCGTGACTCATGCAGAAATGACGAACGTGTCCTGGACTCCATCTAATCGTTTATCATCAAGTAAAGAAGAAGCTAAAGGAATTTTTCTATATGCAGATTACCTCACCGACAATTGGCATATTGACGGTACGATTAGCGTCTCAGAGGCGGAAAGTGAGGGTATTCTGACTGGCTTAGACTTGAGACATACCAACAAACGTAATAATCAGTACTATACCGATTTAGACAGTGGTGAGCGACTTAACTTCTCGCCAACAGGTATCAACGGGGTCATTAATACGGGTAACGGTAACTTAAATAATGCCTTTGCAAGTATTAGTGGATATGACGATTATCTTTATTCAGATGTTAACGGCATTTTCAGCCAAGTTGATCCAGAAACAGGCGAACTTATATATGATCTTGGAGACAACGCGTGGAAACGCTTTGGCAATGGTTGGGAATCAGTTCCACTTACGAGTTTTGGCAGTAGATTAGATCCTAAAATCAATCAGGGCGATTTAAATGATTTCCCAGCGGGTTATTTTCCAGCCGCTCCAATTGCTTTAACTCCCGAACAAGAAGCAGCATTAACGCCGGAACAAATCGAAGAACGCGCCGCTCAAAGCCAAGCAAGAGCTGATGCTATCGCCAAGTTTGGTGGCAAGTCACTAGATTACTATGTTAATGGTCGGGTTACACGTCCGATTCGAGAGTTTGAGTCCGGTGAACTTAATTTTGAACGTTATTTAGAAATTGGCACTAGTGCATTTTCTTTTACCAGCTTAAAGTTTGGTGCGCGTCATTCTCGTGAAACACTACAAGTTGAAGATCTTCGTGTTGGCGGAGGCGGCATGAACTTGTCACAAATAGGCCGCGATGTCCTATACAAAGAAAAATTATCTTCTGATGAACAAACAGTCTACTTTAATGGTGACTATGCTGGTCATTATGGTTCAGATGCAGGTTGGTCAGTACTAGATTCACAACATTTAGCGACTATTGTTCAACAAGATATGACCCCTTATGATCCACAAACAGGCGAAGTTGTCGAGAATTACGATATTGCCGATCCAACAGGTTTTCCAGTTAAGTTAGAAAATGCGACTACATCGCCAGCTTATGGATTAAACCAGTTTTATCGGAATAACTTTTATGCCGATCAAGCGATAAACGCCGTATATTTAATGGGTAAATTTGAAGGTGAAATCGGTAACATTTTATACACAGGTAACGCCGGTATTCGTTACGTTGAAACGACTAATGACGTTATTGGTCAGGGATTTGATGATGAAGGAAAAGGTATCGCAGTATTAGTCGAAACTGATTACGCAAATACATTACCTTCATTTAACGCGGCCTTTGAATTATCAGAAGACATTGTTTTAAGAACTGCTTATTCAAAGGCGCTTGTAAGACCTAATTTATTGTCTCAAACCCCAAGCCCAATTAATGACAACGGCCGTTCTACGGTTAAATTAGAAAATGCAAAAGCGGAAGTTCTGCCCTATACCGCACAAAACTATGACTTATCATTAGCTTGGTATAATCGTGAAGGTTCTGCCATCTCAATCGGAATGTTTGTTAAAGACATTGAAGGTAAAATTCAAACCCAAACCATATGTCCTGTAGGTGAACACGAAAAGTGGGACGTTGGCGAGTTAGAGCACATCGACGATGGCTCTTCTTCAGGTCTATGCCAGGAAATCGGAGAATTTGAAACTGACGACGGCGAAATTCTTACTAACCGTAAAGTCACAATTAAAGAAACGTTCAATAGCGATATTCCAATCACAGTTACAGGATATGAACTTGCGATTCAGCAAAAGCTTGACTTCTTACCTTACCCTTGGAACGGATTTGGCGGCGTATTTAACTTTACCAAAATTGACTTAGATGAAGGCGAAGGTGCGCCTATGACTCGTATTGCACCGCATTCAGCAAATCTAATTGGGTATTACGAGAACGATGGTTTCAGCCTTCGCTTGGCTTATAACTGGCAAGATGAAAAACTTTTAAGTACCGACGGCGTTACAAACTTCCTTGGAAGTGATGCCCGTACTCAAACCTCAGGTGGTCGTCTCGATTTATCCGCGTCATACAAGTTTGCAAAAGGGTTTAATTTCAACTTACGAGCATTCAACCTAAATAACCGTCAGGAATATGAATACATAGGTGGTAACGAAGACGCCATCAGTCGAATTCGTTACGCCGGGCGTATCTATACTGCTAGTTTAAGTTACAGTTTCTAAGCAATCATAAGACGAAAAATATTTACAGGACAATTAACATGAAAAAAGAAATCTTAGTTTTGTCTATGATTGCCAGCCTAACGGGTTGCGACCTAGACAACAGCGAAGCAAAAAAAGTACCTGCTGATTTTAATAACGAGTTTACAACTAAATTAGGTTTTGACGGCACATCTGGCGAAGGCCTAGACGTTGAAATAACTTTCGGCCATGGTTCTGCTTCGGGAGTAATTGGTGTCACCGACGTTAACTATGGAGAAGCTGATCCCGATTACAGCTTAATTCCTGAAGCTGAATTTGGCACTTTTATAATGACAAAAGAAGGTGACGGTGTATGGACTTACGATTTGGATGAAACTCATCCACAGGTAGCGGCACTGCAGGGTAATCCTTCGGCCTCTCTTACCGATTCGATAACTTTGACGTCTCTTGATGGTACAACTTCACAGTTAAACATCATCATTAACGGCACACCTGCTGATAGCCCCGCTGAATTTCGGGGAGCAACAGTTGCCAACGTATCTCTGACCGAAACATCCGCCTTTGGAAAAGCCGAAGTTTATGATGAAAATTTCGAACAGTCTATGTTTAAACCTGTTGATGAAGTAGGTTATGAAGTTGTAGCAAAATATGGAACTTTTATAATTCATGCCGATGGTCGTTGGGAATATGAGTTAGATAAAAGACACCCTGATTTACAGACCTTAGTAACACCGGAAGACGCAACGGACGAAACTTTTACCATTTATTCTGCAGACGGTACTGAAGTTGAGTTTAAAGTAAATATTACCGGTGCGCCTTTAAATTTTGCTGTTCAAATTCCTAGTGAAACTGATCAAACCAGCATTTTTGCAATTGATTTTCTCCACGGAGGCTTGACCCCTGAGGATGTTAATGATGGAAAAATTACATTTAGAGCTAAAGTAACAGACGATTTAGCGACATATGGCAACTTTGGTTTTACCTGTAGCAGATGGAATGGTAACAATGATGGTGGTGGTGATAACCGAAGGCTAGCTCAGTTTTGGATGCAGCCCGAAGGGCTATTTGAAATGTGGTCTGCTGAAATAAGTCCGGGTGGAAACTATCAAAATGGGTCGGCAGACTACGCAAAAGATGAAAACAATCAGTTCATAACCGAAAAAGTCGTGTTCGATCAAATGTTCATTCCAGGCGAGTGGGTCGAGCTTGTAATGTCTTGGACATTTAGTACTGCAACAAACTTATCTTATATCACATTATCTTTTGACGATTCAGTAGCAACCTCACAACATGGTGCGATTCCTGATGATCCAAAACAAAAAATAGTGGCCCAAACGGTGGCTGGAAGCTCATTATACAAATGCCTTGATGAAGCTCGTTTCTATGTAAGAAAAAATGTCGATAACGGCGGTGTTGGCGCAATGCTAATTGATGACATTAAATTCTACAAAAACATAGATGCTGATATAAAGTTTGATACTCCTGACTTTGAAGAAAGCTTTTCTAATAACAGTGATGGTGACCCGGTAAAAGCATCTGGAGAACCTCGTTATCAAAATGTCACGACTGACAATATTTCAGTAGTTCGTGATCTGTAATAACGAAAACCAAACCATTCATTAAACACAGGGGAGATTTACTTCCCCTGTGATTAGAAAAGAAATCGTAAGAAGGAAAACAATAATGAAAAAACAATTCCTAACTTTAGCAATTATCGCCGCTTTAGGTGCATGTAGCAGTGATGACGAATCTGGCGTATCAACGCCAACCCCTGCCGACATAACAGGTGACAAAACAGGTACAGCAACAAAAGCGGCCAATGCGACAGGAACTTTGACCGTAAATGACGTAAACCCAGGTGAATCTTTAGTTTATCCATCCACCACCACTGGACTGTATGGAACATTTTCCATTAATGCTGCCGGTGAGTGGGAGTACAAAATCGATACCGCTAATGAACAGATTATTGCGCTTGTTAGCGCGGCAATGGACCCACTAGTCGAGTCACCTTTTACCATTACTACAGCTGACGGTACGACCGAAAACATCTCTATTTCGGTCGCTGGTATTGACGTTCCTGCTACATTTAGCGGAGCTTTGAGCTATTCTGTTGTTTATGATGATGGTAATGCCAATGCAACCGTCACAGTACAAGATGATAACCCTGCAGAAGCAAGCTTTGCACCCGATCAAACCCCTATTGCAAATTACGGTGCAGTTACGTTTGATTCGGTCTCGGGTGAGTGGATGTATGATTTAGATGAAAGTATTGAAGCAGTTAAAGCACTAAATTATGTTGAAGATACTGACACTCCTCCATCGGTGGAGGATACTTTTATTATTAAGTCACTAGATGGCACTGAGCAGGTTGTAACAATCCGAGTTTTAGGTTCTCAGCTAATTGATGCTGATATCGACGGTATTCCAGGTGGGGTAGACGTCGAACCAGAAGAAGGTCAAGAGCCGGTTCGCAACCCAGATGTATTTGTTAATATAAATGCTGGCAATGCAGATGGGATGCTAATTATTACTGACCCCAACTTTGAACAAGAAAAGTTTGAAGTAATGTCGGATATTACTTCGACATATGGTACCTATTCAATAGATGAGTCTGGTTCATGGACGTATACATTAAACGAAGAACTTGATGCAATTAAAAATCACAAAGGAGACGGTGTAACTTTACCCGATCCACTGATTGATGAGCTAGCAATTTCGTCAGCAGATGGCACAACTGCAACTATTCCTATTAATATTAACCCGCTTGTCGGCGGTAATTTAGCAGCCCATCTAGGGAGCTCTGATGGAAAAGATGCTAAATGGGCCATTGATATACAGGACTTAACAGCTGTTCAAGGAAAAGCCTCTTTTATTGGTGAGTATCCCAACGAATCAACAAAAGATGTAAAATTGATATTTAGTGGTAGCAAATGGAAAGGCAAGGAGCTACATAGGACTTATCTTGCTTTAACGGTGAGATCCAATGGTGAGTTACGTTTGAATAATGAAACAGGTAATGGTAAATACCACACATTAGATAATACAATTGAGAAAGGTAAACCATTTTTAGTGGAGTTCACTTGGGATAGTTCAGCGGGTACACCTGCTTTACTTTCTTTGTATATTGATGGCAATCCGATTTCCTCTGATGCGATGACAATTAATGAAGACAATACCTTCTCGTCAATGACCGTTGGTGGTAGCCTTCAAAACAACGGCCCTGGTTACTTCGATGTGCAAACTAAAGGAGGCTCTCCATTCATAATAGACGACTTCACACTCTATTCTGATGTTGCTGGCAATACCGAGGTATTTAGCGAAACATTTGAAAGCTCAGATGATAACGAGTTTTTAGAAGGTAAAGAGTTTACTTATGACAAACTGTATACTTCAGGTTCGAACGGCTCTACAGCTAATTCAGCGTCACTGGTAATTCCATTGACCAAACCATAAACCTGTAGAAGTTATTCTCATAACTAAAGCGCTACTTTTGTAGCGCTTTTTATTTTCTGTCACTAAATAAAACAGAAGTAATTGAATTTATTTAATATGTTTTATCTATATAGTTTACTCTGACCTAACTCAATAAAAAAGCGCCCGTAGGCGCTTGCTCAATCTATATGTGACCGATTTACGGCCAGGTGGAGCGTTAATTATAACTACAAATAATCAACACGCCCCTGAGCTTGAAATCGCTTTATATCTTTTTCTGTGACACAACCTCGATAGGCACCTGGAATTAACATAAAGTCAGGATTTGCCTCTTTAGATGAATAATAGATCTGGAATATCATCTCTTTTAATTTACGGTAACGCTTTGACAAGGGGGTATTCGCATCAGCAAATGCCCTACTGTCCATAAGTTTGACTAAAGACAAACGATCGACAAACGGCAGCTGTTTATAAGGCGCACTAAAAGTGTCCTCAGCTAGCTTCTCGATTTGACTTATCAAAATACGAAACTGGTGTTTTGTTTCTTTACCGGCCCAAGTTATCATCATTCCGTCCAAAACAGGGATCACCTGCGCATCTGTCGCACCGGGAGTGTCTGTTTCTGGGATCATGATTTCAGCGACATCGACTAAGGTGGTCATATCTTCTGCTGTAAAAAATTGGCCATCATTCGTGACTTCAAACAGCGCGTTAGTAGGATTTGAAATGCCAGCAAGTAATGGAGCTGAAACCACAAGCAAACTAGAGCCGATAAATATTCTGCGGCTTATATTTACACATTCTTTTGTCATTTTATCCTCTCTTTAATTCGTAACTGGCGTTCTATCATCGATACCTCGGATATCCAGTACATCAAATTGGCCCTTCATCACATTCGTAGAGCTATTTCCGCCAATTTTTAGTTAGTACAAACATTAACTCATGACGATTTTTATATCGCGCTTAGTTGGTTTATCTTTTAGCTTATCTTTTAACTTATCTTTTAACTTATTTTTTAACTTATTTTTTAACTTATCTTTTAACTTATCTTTTAGTTCAATTTTCAAGATACTTTATCCGAGGGATCAATTTAGTTCGGTAATCTCAACATTTCTAAATCGAACGACGTTATCCGTAGTGCCTGTTTTAAGTAACTTTTTGCTACCATGATGTTGCAGACCAATAACGCCTACTTTATCTTTGATATCAATTACATGAGTTGTTAACACATCATTGATGTAAATTTTAATTTCACTTTCAACACATTCGATTCGGATCGAATTCCAATCAAGGTGTTTATATGCAGACATATGTTTTTCAGTCCATTGCGGAATAAACGACTTAATAAAATCACTATCGCGCTGCGACCGTTTTGGATTAGAGTGCACAGGGTGTAGCCATTTCCGACGACCTTGATCAAAAAAACCACCAGTCCATTTACGTGGACTAGGATCTACTTCCGCCTGATAACCCACTACATATTTGCCGTTATCCCCTTCCTTTATTTGTCCTCTAAAAATAATACCTGAATTACTATATTCCTTGACATTAGGCATCAAAACTTCTGCTGTAAGGATAAAATTCCGATAGCTTTTTTTTGTTGTAAAAAACCAGTTTTGAGTGGATTGTAATAACACTTCCCCTTCAACAAATCGAGCTTGCCCATATGAGTAGACATTATCAAAATGGCTTAAATCCTTATCTAACAATAGCGTTTTATTTGCCTTTAAATTATTACTGCTACAACCTATGAGCAATCCTGATAATAAAACACAGCCAACTGCTAATTTCTGTTTATCTATAAATTTTTTCAAACCAAACTCCAGTCTAAATACAACAGCCCCAGCCTAAATACACAGACTAAAATAACTGTCCAGCATATCTTAACTGCCATAAACGATAATAATTTCGAAGGGTCGCCTAATGAAAATGTTCAAATAGATTCGACAAATCGTACCTCTATTTTTTGAACTGCAAATGAGGGTAACTGAGTAGGTAATATCACCCACGTTTCTCCATTAGGCTCTACCACAATGTTATGATCCTGCCATTCAGTCCACTTTAAGTCCTGTGACTTAGCATATTTGTGTCGGTTGTCTAAATAGACTTTAACTCCTTGTTCATTCAATAAACTCATAGGCGAAGCTGTTATATGAACGCCAGCTTTGCGCCAGCCACCTTGGCTTTCATCAACTAGTGACAAAGGGAACTCTTGATAGAATTTTTGATGAGCAATGTTACTTTGATCAATGGACCCGATTCGATATTTAAAGCTTGCTTTCGATGGTGTGTTTATCTTTAAGCGAACATCGACATTTTCAGGTTGGCGATACGTAAAGTCTTTTCGGTTAAAATTGTAGATCAACACATCGTAATCTTGACCTTTAGTAGATTTAGTAAAAATGCCATCAATAATATTGCTATCATCATTACTAGGTCTAATGTCAGATACTTGATTATCAAAGATTTGATTCCCCAACATTGAATATAGAGCCAATTGCGTCAAAGCTTCCGGCGCATAATGGCCTCCTGTTGCATTGCCCCATTGATAAACATCTCTGATATTGTGGGTTAACATCATCTTTGCAAACATAGCAAAAAACGACGCACTATGTGATGTTTGAACACTTTCAAACCCACCACGTTTCATCTTAATTATAAATTTGAATTCATGTATTTCGAAGTTAGCTTTTTCGTTCCAATCTGGGTGCGTTGTAATTGGTGCAATATCATGTTGATAGACATATTCCATATCCATCTCATGGGGTTTAGTAATATGTGGATAATAAGAAATAGCAATAAAATCGTAGTGTACATCATGAGCCTTAGCCCAAGAGACAAAGTGCCTTGCATAAGAATCTTCTTTATTTCCAGTATAATCGACATAGCGCCCTTTGAAAGATGCTTCTCGAAAGTGTGTCCCTATTTTTGCATTAGGCAGAACCGCGTGAACAGCCTTTACCGTATTTTGGTAGTGAGCAAAAAATTCCTCTCTTGTAGCAGACCAATGCTGAGGCCGAGTGTCAATTTCTGAACCGACACGAAACCGCCAGGATAAAACAACATCCCGCCCATAATGTTCAACTAGATGCTCCATAAACGCTTTTATATAGCGAGCCCACGCATCAGAATCATTAGGTGGTAATGAATTGCCGTAAACAGCATTTGCGTCTTTTTTTAAATAATGAATGCCATCTGGTTTATCAACTAAAGTTAAGCCATTTTGAAACGCCCAGGGCGGGTTATCCAAAACAATCTGAAAAATGTCCCAATCTTTATCTAACCATTTATCGATCCGTTTTGTAGCTTGAGTAAAATCATATACATACTTTGAACCGTCCCATTTATAGGTATCTGCCTCGGTGTTTTTTGATGCCCATCCCCCTAACATACGAACGGTGTTAACTTTCGGACGGCGACCAAATGTGGCGGGAACCGAGTTAGGTGAGCCTTTATGGGTACGAACTGCAACATCAAAAAAATCATACACCTGACTATTTATAGTTGAGTCGACAGTATAGTCAGCAGATAAAATCACATCTGCACCTTTGTTAATACTGTTAACATTAATAACTCCAATTCCACGGCCTTTGTTCACCGCTTCATATGAACAGCCGGTAGTTAGCAGTAAAACGGTGAAAATACACATTAGCATCTTTATTTTCACAATTACTTTGTTTGCACTTATCTGTATTTTCAATTCCCTATCCTCTTACTAACCTAAAATAACGCGCATTTATGTTTAAGCGTTTAATAAATCACTTTAAATCAAACAAACCATAAATAATCAAAATTAACAAAAACAAATCACAACATGTCAAATATAATAATAAATGGATTTATACACAAACCTGAATCGTCTCAATAAAATAATATTTTAAGCCGTAATGAGGTTGAACTGATTAACAGGGATTAACCGTTCAACCCATTACCTGCTTGTGACAAGTCTTTTGCCTTATTTAACTACAACATACCTTTGTTCATTAAATCGGCTGCATAATCTGCTGCTCTTGCTGTTAATGCCATATAAGTTAAAGAAGGGTTTTGTGCAGTGCTAGACGACATAGCCGCTCCGTCCGTGACAAACAAGTTTTTTACATCATGAGTTTGAGACCATTTATTTAAAACCGACGTTGTAGGATCAGATCCCATTGCTGCCCCGCCCATTTCATGGGTCCGAGCACCGAGCATAATATGACGTTTATCAGGTTCAATTTTTACTTTGATGTTTGTGCAGCCCCCGACTTCCAACATTTCACGTATATCGATGGCGGCTTGTTTAGTCATTTTTCGCTCATTGTCACCAATCTGAGCATCGATATGTAATTGCGGTATTCCCCATTGATCCGTTTTTGTGGGATGTAACGTCGCTCTGTTGTTATAGTTCGGCAAAATTTCCGCATACATAAATGCTCGAATTTTCCATTGCATCGGTTTACCGACTTGAGATTTTATTGCGGCACCAATACCCTCACGTTTCGCTGCGTTACCCGTTTTAGCTCTTGCTCCCGCTGTAACTTGAAATCCATAGCCTCGGACAAAATCAACATCGTCCGTTTGTTCATGTCTATAATTTGGAATATAGGTAGCAATTGGCCGGCGACCTATCGAAAACTTATCTTCAAAACCAGGAATGGTTGCTTCAGCACGTACACCGGTGAAATGGTCCATAATGTATCGCCCAACCGCACCGCTAGAATTAGCAATACCATTTGGAAAGCTTTTTGATTTTGAATTTAGCATTATCTGAACCGAGCCTAATGCAGAAGCACAGAGAAAAACGACCCGAGATTTATAACTGCGTTGCTCTTTAGTTTTAGCATCAACGACAGTTACACCGGAGGCGTTCCCTGACACTTCATCATAATCCACGTGCGACGCTATTGCATCGGTAACTATAGTTAAATTACCCGTACGTTGAGCACTCGGTAAGGTGGCGGATAATGAGCTAAAATAAGCTCCAAACGTGCAACCTCGCTTACAATATGAGCGGGCTTGGCATTGCGCTCGCCCCAATGATTGTTGCTCTGTAGTCGGCTCTGTCAAATTGGCTGTACGGCCAATAATCAAACGTCGGTCTTCATAATGTTTTGCTATATTGTCGGCAACGTACTTCTCTGCACAACTCATTTCCCAAGGCTTTTGAAATACGCCATCAGGTACCGTCTCTAGGCCATCTTTATTACCTGAAACACCAATGTATGACTCGACGTAATCGTACCAAGGCGCTAAATCTTCATATCCAATTGGCCAAGGAACCCCATACCCATCTTTTTCATTAGCTTCAAAATCTTTTTTGCCCCAACGTAACGACATCCGCGCCCATGTTAGAGACCGCCCTCCAAGCTGGTTACCGCGAGTCCACATAAATGGTCTATCTTTTGGGTATGAATATGGCATTTCTTTTTCATCTGCAAAGAAATGCATAAACTCTGTTTTGAGTTTGCCGAATTTTCTTTTTAACATCCGATATCGGTTTTCTTCATCAAAGAATTCCGACCCTAAATTTCGGTTTTGCAACTCCCAAGGCGATTGCATATCTTTATATTCGGGACCACGATGCTCGACATGACGACCTCGTTCAATAACTAAAGTTTTAAAACCCTTTTCGCAAAATTCTTTTGCAGCCCAGCCTCCAGTAATACCAGACCCGACAACAATAACGTCGTACTCTTGAACTTCTGTTTTATCGCTTAACATCTAAATAAACCTTATCTTTTATTCTTAATCCTTTGTGCCTTAGGCAACAAGATTTAATTTCTATTCCAGATCCCGAAACGCTTATTTCGTAATAACAAACAAAATAACATCAAATAATTAATGCTTATTGCGCCACCAGAGGCTTCACTCTTTTTGTCTTTTGAATCTTGATTTTCATTGGGATCTACTGCTTCTATGTCGTTATCTTGATCGTCGGAACTATCTACTTCTTCAGTAATCGACTCGTCCACCTTTTGTTCAACGGTAACCGTTAAAACATTTGAATTGACTTTTTGTTGGTTTGCGGTTGTTGCAACAAGATCAATCGCATAATTGCCAGCTTCTAGAGGTACCCAATTAAATGAATATGGTTCACTTTCCGATTGTTGAACGACTTTATTATTGACGCGCAATTCAACAAGTTGGGTTGTGCCAATATTTAATTCAATCGTACCGGTAATTGAAATCACCTCACCAATGTCATAAATTTTATCGTCAAGCTCGTCTAATATCGCTTTAAATATAAAAATATCTGGAGTGATGTTAAACAATAGTGGTTCAGAAGATTTAATCGCTCCGTCATTTCTCATTGCCATCGCAGTTATTGCCTGAATGCCGTAATTTTGGGGCTGCCAATTAAATTGAAATGGCGCAGATTCATCCACGGATATTTCCGTACCATCAACATAAAATGTTACCGACGTAACTTGTCCGCTATTTGTGTTTGGAATAGCTTCTAGTTTGATTAATTCATTTTGTTTAAATTGGTAAAAATCAGATCCATTGGATAATTCAAGTTCGAAACGATCTAACGTTAACTCAACCTCTTCAAGTTCAATGGTATTGATAGAAAAAGGCGGTAAAGTGACAACATCTGTACTAGGCAAATTAGATAGCGGACGGCCCTCAATTGGCAATACTCTTTCTTCATCTAGTGTTTTAAAACTCATTGCTGAATGAGTCATTTTTCCACTATACAACTGAGTATCAAGTTCAATCGCTAACGGCGTTGATTGGTTAGTCAAATTAAGGACTAACAATTGGATCTTACCGCTTTTTGTTATGGCTCTGCCACTAATGGCTTTTACCCCATCCGCCAACTCACTTGTTTCAATACTGCTGCCTAGCATCACTGCATCTTGTAGTACTTCACGAATAATTTCGTGCGCTGATCCAAAAGCAGTTTTCTCAAGCGGATATTTAATTCGAGGCCGTTCTACACCTGATACTGACGTATAAGTCTCCCAAACAAGAAAGGAATTGAGCTGACCGTTTACGCTGAACCAATTTGCTCTTTCATATGTTTCTTGATTTTCACTCATATAGATATAAGCGTCTAACATTCCGAGTACAGACGCCGCATTGGCTCCCCCCGAGTTGACTCCCCATTCCGTCAACCACACAGGTTTATTTGGTGCAACGACTTTCGCATAGTCATTAACAGATGCAGCTAAATGATAACGTGCAAGCAGCGCAGTGCTATATGCTTCATCACTGGTAGTTTCATCATCGGGGTTGGCGCCCACGTAAGTGTGCACTGTAACAGCATCAAAATAGTTTGATTCCTTAGTTACATCTTGGTTCCAATTCGGGTTGGCCCAATTATCCCTGCGCAATAATGGTATAGACAGCTGTATGTTTGGGTTATGAAATTTTAATGCGTCAGAAATAGATTTGGCGCGTTTAATATACTCAACCGCATTTGGAATAATTGAGCTACGTTGGCCGGGGTAAAAATTTTCATTTCCTAGTTCAATGTTTTGAACATTAAATTCACGATTAACTAAATCCCAATATCGTTCGACTGAATCTGGGCTACCATCTTCAAAGTCAGGACCATCGGCACTCATATTGAATGTCCATACCATGTCATAACCTTCACCTAGGTTATTTTTTCGCAGCACATTTAAATCAGTTAAACCGTCAATGCCGACTTTCGTATCGTTTTGTTCAAACACTTTGATGCTAGATAAATGATCAATTTCTTTACTTTTAAAACTCCCATCAGAATGTTCGTATCGAAATGTATCCGTACCAAAAACTCGAGTTCCATCAGTGCGCCAATCATACCAATTCGCCCATATCCCATGAGGAAAACGAATTGTCGTTGGATTAAAAGTATTTATTAACTCTTGTTCGGATTGACTAGTGAACTTAAAAATATTGGTGCCCAACAATTTATTGTTAAAATTTTCTTGTTGGTTTGAATCGATCTTAATTTTTGCACTTAGTTGTGCTGGTAACTCAAACGGGTAGTCTGAAGAAGCAGCCAAAGGCGATTCAAAAAAAAGCGGTACTAGGCCGAAAAATAGAATTTTTTTTAACATGCTCTATTGCTCTCTTTTATAATTTTTATGACATTGCTGCAAAAAACGAAATTAGTATATTCAATTTATTACACAAACAGGTCATTTTAAATCATAATGAATCAAATATTTTCACTTATCAGTTATGTTATTTCGTATATTTTTTAAGTCACAATAGAATTTGTAGGAAAACGAGGCTACTAACAACTGACCTTGTTATGATGCTAGTTATAATAATCCTAGTAATGAAACAGCTCATTTAACAATGACGACAAGCTTTACACATAACTCTGACAGCCTTCTGTTATTGAAGATAAGTCGACGCTCTTATAAAGTTAGTAACAACTAACGTTATAAGAGCGTAAAAGCTTTTAAACACATCCTTAAGTAAGCGACTTTAGGCCGGTTATTAATTGACGATGCCTAAATCAATGATCTGTAAATGCAGCGGCAAAGAAGAACCCGATCCTCGTTCCATCAAATAATAATATAATTTGTCATTTGCGATATGCACAACTCCATGGTCATATTGCAAACCGGAGTTTTGCTCGTAAATGCGTTCAAAATTATTGGTACCGCCTTCGGCTTTCTCCACATATGGGTAACCATTTTTTAGCCCGATAATGTAAATATTATCGCCAGACGTATATATGTTACTCGCGCCGGTAAAATCTGTGCTCGTAATGAATTCGGCAGCGCCCGCCGGTTTATATGAGTGTAAGTAAACTTCTTGATAGTCAGCTCGATGGGTATCTGTTGAACGCACTTTACTAATGAAGTGAACATCACCTTTAGCGGTAACGGTCCAGTCAAAACTACCGACGATAAAAACAGAATTAGGCTCTGTGTGAGTGATATAATCACCCGGTTCAAATACCTTAATTTCATCGGAATTTACTAATGGCCATGTCATGGCTTCTCCGCGGTGGTTTTTCCAACTGCCGACGCCTTCCGCATGATCTGAATAGGCATAATATACGCCATTCTGATATTTATACTTGTCGTTATTGTCGCCACTACGTTGCTGAAAACCTACTCTCAGTTTGCCGTTTACATATTTCATGTTCCCATAAAGTCCCCAATTATAGGCGTTGCCTTTTAGAGTTTGATTATTGAAATTGAAGTCGGTAAACGTTGACCATTTTTGTGTTTGAGCGTCATATCGATTGAAGACATAAGCACCGTTATTATTGCCGCCTAAACGCATGTAAAGTAACAAGGTACCATCGGTATTAGTAAAAAACTTGGGGTAAGTTAATTTTGCAAAATTATCCCTATCAGCTAAATTTCCTGTCATTGTTAAATGTTTGTAGTCGCCAACCCCCTGACTAACTTCGCTAGTGTCTTTAACAAACTTATCTAGCGTAAACTCTGAATCTTTAAGTTCTGCCGCACCTGGCACACTATACGAATAACGGAAATAATCATCTTTAAATTTACCATTATGGTTATTATCGTCATAAGCATGCATGTCATAAACCATATGAATAGTGCCATTAATTGGGCTGACTGCTATACCGATTGTGTTATGTGATTCCCCCACCAGTGGATTGCCGCGAAAGCCCGTATGTTTATGTGGAAACGTAATAGTTTTTACAGTGCCCGTTTTTGTATTGTAGCGGGACAGCATCACATTTCTTTCATCTTTTCCGCCTTTATACCAAGTCATAAAAACATAATGTTTGTAAGTTTTTATGGCGTCGCCGTGAGCCGATATATTGCGACCAAAAAAATAATCATATTTTTCACCGCTATCAGGCTCTTTAAAGTTACTAAAATCTAAGTTTTCGCCATCAAAGTGTAAGCCATTATTCGCAATTTTGACTTGTTGATCTAGTTTGACATTAGTAACAACGTGACCTGTAAAACTCGAACAAGATGTAACTAAAAGGGGCACGCAAACACAAGCTCCAAGTAGCAACGACGTGTTCAAGTATCTCGCACACAACTTCTTAATGTTGTTCATATATCCCCTCATATAATTTTTATTTTATTGATTTAATATGATATTTAACTAATTTCGAGAAACTAGTTTACGGCTAACTAATTGACTTTCTTTATAGCCAATTCGATGGGCTACTACGTCGATTGCGATGGCATTATTTCGTGCAATACTATTTTTATATAACTTCCAACCGCTCAATTTGCCATTCATGTCTGTTAACTGATAAGAAAGCACCGCTCCTGGGGTAGCACTAGATAAGGTAATAAATTTATCGTCCAATGCCACCGTTGGTGATTGGGTAACAGGTTGTTTTAAAGCTCCTCCCCACAATTCAGATATCAACTTTGACTCAACTCGATTGGGTTTATCACCAATATTTTGCAGCCAAGTTGTTAATTCAATACGCAGCTGTTTTGCTATCGAACGATATGCAGGGTCGTCAATCAGATTATTTAGTTCGTGTGGGTCATTCAGCGTGTCAAACAATTCCTCTGCTGGTTTTTCATTACGAAACCACTGAGCTTGAGCAGGAGTAAGTTGCTTATCTCTATGTAACCGCAACAGTTCCTGCATAGTAGGAATTTTTTCTCGATAGGCTACAGGTAAATAATAGCCTTGCTGAGGTCGATAGTTTCGAATGAATTTAAAACGGTCGTTTTTTACGGCTCTAATTACGTCTGTAAATCCATCAAATCGGTCAGCAGCTGCATGAATGTATTCTCGTTGCGTTTTTTGCTCCCCCAAAAAGGCTTTACCATGCATGTGGCTTGGAATACCAATGTTAGCTAGGCTTAAAACCGTTGGTGCGAAGTCAACAAAGCTAACCATTTGTTCACTTTTTTCGCCTGCATTTATCGCATCGGGGTACCGTATGATAAAGGGAACTTTTAAACCACTGTCATAGATTAGACGTTTTTGTCTAGGTAAAGGACCACCGTGATCGGAGTAAAACATAATAATAGTCTCGTTATATAAACCATCATCGCGTAACTGTTTTAGTACCGCAGCTATTTGTCTATCAGTCTCCGCCAAATTATTATACATTTTCCAAAAGTCTCGACGAACAACTGGAGTATCAGGTAAATATGGTGGGATTGGAAAATCAAGATCTTTAGCAATATGTACAGCTGTGTTAGCTTCGTCGGACTTAACTAAATGGTGTTTAGGTAACTTTGCAATCCTTTCAACATCATCAGAAAAATAATGTCGAGATTCAATTTTTCTAAAGCCATAGGGTTCAAACAATCCAGATTCATGCGTTGTTGTAAAGTTAACGACAGCATAAAAGGGCTGTCCTTCTTTACGATTTCGCCAATGAGCATAAGGACCACTTTCATCCCAAGCCGCTCTCGGTGCCGTAAATTGGTAATCCGTTTTAAGATTATTAGTCGTATAATACCCATTTTCACGCAAGTACTGACTTAACATTTTAGCTTGAACTGGAGGGACAGCCTCATATTTAGGTAACCCAGTCTCTTTAGTGTTAGATGTTGTTCGCATATTATTGGCGCCAACGGCGGATGGATACATACCTAAAGCTATTGCCGCCCTACTTGGAGCACATACTCCCGAGGTGGAGTAAACGTTTGTGTAAGTCACACCTTCTTTCGCGAGTTGCGAAATTGCCGGTGTCTTAATGGTTTCATCGCCATACATTTCCAAGATGGGACTCATGTCTTCTACTACTAGCCACAATATGTTTGGCTTCTTTTCCAGACTACCATTTACATTGCCTTTTTTAGGCAGATGATCATTAGCACAAACGCCTGTACTTAACACTATGAAACAATAAACTAAAATAAATTTGGTGCTCAAGTTAAATATATTCAACACGAACTCTCCATATCAGTGACTAATAATTTGTAATATACAACAATATACAATCATATAAAATCAATAATAATCACTTAAAATCACAATCGCTAATATTTAATAGTTCCAACTCAACCCTCTATTCAAAAAAATAACATTAATTTTCAATATGATATAAAACAAAAACAAAACGTAAAGTTCATTTCGTTTGTATTACCTCTGTAAATCATCCTAAACCACCAAAATACCCTAGTTAATATCTCGCTACTCCCATGGTATAATCCACCACAATCAATCAAAAACAGAGATATATAATCATGAAAATTGCACTAATGATGGAAAATAGTCAAGCTAACAAAAATGATGGAATTTTGACTGAATTGGAATACGTCGCCAAACCACTAGGGCATAACGTATTTAATGTCGGAATGAACAATGCTAATGATCACTATTTAACCTATATTCACCTAGGAATAATGGCGGGTTTATTACTAAACGCAAAAGCGGTAGATTTTGTTTTTACTGGTTGTGGAACAGGACAAGGAGCGATGATGGCCTCTAATGCTCATGCTGGAGTGTTTTGTGGTTATTGTATTGACCCATCTGATGCTTTTTTATTCAACCAAGTAAACAATGGTAATGCGCTTGCTCTGCCATTTGCTAAAGGATTTGGTTGGGGAGCAGAACTAAATGCTAGATACATATTTGAAAAAGCATTAACCGGAGAAAGAGGCGCTGGTTACCCATTGGATCGTAAAGAACCGCAAGTTAAAAATGCCAACATTTTAACGAAATTAAAATCTGATTTAATTGGTACCACTTATGTAAAATCTTTGGAAAATCTAGATCAAAATTTAGTAAAAGAAGCAGTCGGCGGGGAACGTTTTCAAGCTTGTTTATTTGAACACGGCCAAGACCAAGAAATTATAAATTATGTGAAGTCTTTGCTTCATTAAAATTCACCTCTAATGGTTCCTGACGATTAGAGGTAAACTTAATGTATAAACATTACTGCGAAAAACAAGCATATCCATCTGAACGTCCCTGTTGTTTTTCGCAGCATTTTTAACGTTACTTATTCTATATGGAATAAAGTAGCTGAAATAACATACTCTCCAGCTTTTAAATTAACTAATTCAGTTCCCATCCCTTTTTCGCCATTTAAAATTAGAACGTTGTTCTTCAATTCTGGTAACACAATATTTGCTCGCGTATTTTTAGGAACTACTACCTTTAATTCAAGCTTTTTACCCGCCACTTTCCAGGACACATTAATTTCACCATTTGGGGTCGCTAATGAACCGGATGCCGAAGATAATTTTAAATTGAATTGTGGTGCAACCTCAAAATGACTAAATCCTGGAGTTATCGGTTTTATCCCCAACATACCTTCGTAAAACCATCTCGATATACTGCCATATGCGTAGTGATTTAACGAATTCATGCCTTCAGGATTAAAGCCATCTTCAATTGAGTAAGAGTTCCAACGCTCCCAAGTTGTCGTTGCGCCATTGTTAATAGAATAAAACCACGACGGGTAGGTTTCTTTGAAAATCAAATCATAAACAAGATCGCTTCTACCGGCCTTTTGCAACACTGACGCAAGTAGAGGTGTTCCTAAAAAACCAGTACGTAAATGGTCATCGGCTTCTTCAATTAGTTTGACCAATTTATCTTCTGCAAGCGCAATTTTATCGTCAGGAAACAGGTTATAAGCGAGGCCTAATAAATAGGTGGTTTGTGTCGCTATGCCTTGTTTTAAGTTTAAATTTTGGTCAAAAAAGTGCGATAAAAATGATTTTTTAACGTCATTGTAACGGGTCATTAATTGAGCAACATCATGACTATAATTTAGAACCTTTGCAGCTTTGAGGGTTAGTTCTAGTGAACGAGCATAATACGCGGTGCCAATCAGACTAAAATCAGTGTTGCCGCGATTTCCTTTATCACCTTCTTTAATTAAAACCGGGTATGGCTGTAACCAATCTCCGAACGTCATCATATTTGAGATATTATTTTTACTCTTTTTCTGATGATAATTCACCCAACCTTTCATCATTTGGTAATTATCGGCCAGAATAGATTGATCACCGGTTACCATATATAGCTCCCAGGGAATAATAGTTGAAGCATCTCCCCAGCCAGACGAAGCAAAATTAATCCATTCCACAAAAGGTATATAAAGCGGGATCTTTCCATCTTCGCCTTGCTCCTCTCGTATGCTTTTTAGCCAAGCGGACCAAAAACCATAGACGTCAGCCATGTACATTGATGGCGTAACAAAAACCTGTGCATCACCAGTCCAGCCAAGTCGTTCATCACGCTGCGGACAATCAAGTGGTATGTCATAAAAATTGCTACGCAATCCCCACACTATGTTTTCAGCAAGCTTATTTAATTTGGGCGCAGAACTTGTAAAGTTTGCGGTTATTTCCACATCAGAGTGCTGTACCAGCGCTGTTACCCAGCTTAAATCTGGTTTGATTTTTTTATCGTACCCGGTTAATTCGACATAACGATAACCGTGGTAGGTAAAACTAGGTTGATATTCAATGTACCCGCTTTGTTTTGGATGGTAATAATTAGTTGATTCTGCAGACCGGTAATTATCAGTATAAAATTCGCCTTTATGCAACGCCTCTGCAAAACGCATTCGTAACTGTTGGTTAGCCACAACTGGAACTCTTATCTTAGGCACTCCCACCATATTTTGACCAAAATCAAAAATCACTGTGCCATTTTGATTGGAAACAATTTGAGCGGCTTGTAAAGACTCTACAATTCGAATTGGAGCATGCTGTTTTGGCGACAGTTCTATGTTGTGGTCTAATGCTTCACTGACAACACCATCCCAATTTTCAGCTGAAAAGCCTTGTTTATGCCAGCTTTTATCTTCCAAGTTTTGATTATATCGCTCACCATCATAAATGCTTGCAAACTCAATTGGACCAGAAATTGACGCTTTCCAATCTTGATCGGTAGCAATAAGTTGTTTAGAACCATTGGCGTATTCAATTTCTAGTTGAGCTAAAAACCGAGATGGTTTCAAAAACTCTTTTTCAGTAAATTTATAAACTCTACCTGAATACCAACCACTCGCGACTTTAGCCGCTATTACGTTGCCTCCTGAAGCTAACATTTTGGTCACGTCATATGTTAGCGTCTCTATACGCTTCTGATACGGCGTCCAACCTGGTGTCATCACGTCATTGGGCGCTACTTCCTGGCCGTTTACATACGCTTTAAACAAGCCTTTAGCAGTAACATACAGTCTCGCTTTAATGGGTTTGTCTGTCGCTATAAATGTACGCCGAAGGTATTGTGGAGTAGCTAGTAAGCTCTGCGACGGATTTTTACTTAGTCTAGTGGCGGGATGGCCGATCCAACTCGCTTGCCAATCTTGATTTGATAACAAACCCAGTTCAAAACGTTGTTGCTTACTCCATTCAGAAACTTGATTGTGCTCATCCCATATTCGAACGCGCCAAAAAACCACCTGGCGGGAGCTTAAAGGTCTACCGTTATAATCTACCCAGCTGTTTTTATTCGAATTGATTTTACCACTATCCCAAAGGTTCGCTTGAGCAATGTTTTTTTGATTATCTGATACCTGTATTTGGTAGGCAGATTGCTGTTTCGCTGTTGAATCTTCATCTATTTTCCAGGAAAACCGAGGCTTGCTTTCAAAATGCCCTAGCAAATGTGTTTGCCCTGTACCAATGCTTAATTTGTTCGGTGCCGATCCTTTGGAAACGCTCTGAAACAGGCTACATGAGGACAATAATAGCGTCGACACTAAGCATAATAATAAGGTTCTAAAACCTACTACTCTTACTTCTGGACTATATTTCATAATGATTTAATCACTTATCTCTATGTCTAGTTAATCACTAACTTTACCTAGTAATTTGCATCAATATTAAATATTTATAGGTAAATTTAAGTTAAAAAAAAGCGCTCGTTAAACGAGCGCTATGACTGAACAATTTAGTTTTTCCACTTAGACATCTCAGATGCCGCAAGTAGTACCGCACCAACACCATATAATTGAGAATCTGTTTTCTTAACTGGATCAGGTGACTTACCTACATGTTGCACCCAATTTACGCGTCCACTTGGTTCAACGGCTTGTTCTAGAGCGCGCCATCCTTTCTCAACAACTTCCTTAGTTTTTGCATCAGTGAGAATGCCATTGTTTACACCCCATGCTAGTCCATAAGTTATAAACCCTGTTCCGCTAACTTCAGGCGTCTTCACTTTATTTGGATCCATTAACGAAGCAGGCCAATAACCGTTTTCCGTTTGTAACTTAACTAGACCTGCTGCATTCTTTTTATATAGTTCAATGTAGCGATCACGAGAAGGATGGTCTTTTGGCAAGTCATCGATAATTAATGGAATAGCGGCAAATACCCAGCCATTACCACGTCCCCAAAATACCGGTTCACCGTTGTCACTCTTCATATCAAAGTAACGACTGTCTCGGAAAAACAAACCATATTTATCAGAAAACAAGTAATCCGCCGCTGCCCAGAACTCATGATCTGCATATTCAAAATATTTAGCATCACCCGTAACGTTCGACAACTTTAACCAAGTGCGTGGAGCCATAAATAAAGCGTCAGCCCAACACCAACGCAATTGACAATTTCCTTCATGGTGGACTTTGCCAGAACCACTCGCAGTTTTATCTAACATTTCCAAACCAACGTCAGGTTTGTTCGCTAATATCCAATCGAAGTGTTTCTGTACTTTTTTATAAGCATCCTGATTACCTGTTTGCTCAGTCAGCCACAAATACGTTTGGCCAATAGTATGGTCATCAGCATGATATGGTCTGTCGGTTAATAGGCCATACTCCTGTTCTTTAGACATTTTATCCATATAAGCTAAAAAGTTCTGATCGTTTGCAGTTTCAGCCCATTTCGTTAAGCCGATATAAAATGCGGCTTGGATCCAAAATTTAGGATTTTCTGATTTTGCTCTATGGGACTCAGGAATGTAACTCAAATTGCCAAGTTGTTCTATTTGCCATTGACCTGCTCTACTTGCAATATCATGTGCGGAAAGTCTGATTTGTTCGGCTGTATATTTTACGTTTTCTTGCTTGACGTTCGTATCATTATCTACGTTCGTTTGACCACAACCCGCTATCACTAAGCTTAACGCTAACGGCACAGCCGAAAGCTTTGAGAATGTTTTAAACATAAACTTACCCTTATTAATTTTTGGTTAGTCTTTTGTGACTAATCTTTTGCTAAATTTTTCGTTATTAGTTAAATGTGGATTGGTCTTTTTCTAACGTCGCGTCTTTTAACTCACGCTTAATTGGACCATTGTCTCCGACCAGATAGATTTTTCGATGTGGTGTATTTCTCGATTTTTCGGCAACAATAACTCTGGCATCAGGATGAGCATTCTTAATCATGCTCGTAATAGCAAATGTTGCTTTATTGCGTCTGAGAAGCTCTTTTTTATTGGTAAATGATTTACCACCATCTTTACTCTGCCACCACGCTATCACACCGTCAGAGCCATCTTCGTCTGACAATATAAATTGAACATCATTTGGTTCTGTGACAACGAAGTCGCCGCGAGAAATAGTTGAACGAGCACTATTAATTGCATCACTAACTAGCCACTCTTTGCCGTCCCAGCGAATATGGTGAGTTAATTTAGGGCCACCTGTTTTTGCCCCTAAATCTTTACCAATATTAGTTGCAATATGAGGGTAACCATCTGTGTCTAAATAAGTTGTTCCGTTGAAAGTCCAATCGTTACCAGTATCCAGTACCAACGTTTGCTTTTCAGCATCTTCTCTGTGTAATGGCATAGTTAAAGTCTCACCACGCACATTTTTCCATTCACCGGTTTTAGTATTAAATGTCATATAGTGAGCATCGTGACGCTCAGTTGTGTGACCTCGTTTTGTCGCTTTGCCATCCCAACAAATATGGTAGTCAAACGTCACCATAATTTCATCGCCACTACCTTTTCCGACCCAAGCGTACCAACTGTCCATTGCTTTGATATCAGTGCGGCGTTTATGCTTTAAAAATGACTCAGGTTCTGCAAATGTGCGGCCATTATCAGTAGATTTTTGATAAACCCAGTCGCTGCGATGGGCACCGTGGCGGTAAAACAAATAAATGTCACCATTATCCATTTTTATAGCTTGGTTATACGTACCAAATACCGAAATATTGTCGACTTCTTCCCATTCGGTAATATCTAAAGGACGCTTCGAAATAGAGTGTTTATTTGCACCATGATGAATATTACCAAGTAAATTTTTTCCATGGTGTTTATCGCCACCGTGCCCACCATAAAAGATATGAATATATCCAGCATCATCTATTAACACTGTCGGCTTACCATGATTGTCGAACTTAGTTCGTCCATCACGACGGCCTAGTTCGCTAGTACCAGCGCGAAAAGGACCAACCCATGTTTCAGTTTTGTGGTTATAGGCCGCGACGTAAGGGTCCTCAAATGGTCCTTGATAAGATACATAGGTAACTCCATTGTGGTATTCTCCAGCTGGGTGTTGAACCACAGCCAATGGATTTCCCGTGCCGTTATCGGCAAAATAATCCACTATAGTTTCGTTAGGCTTTTCAGCTATCACACTTCCGCATCCTGACATTACAATGCTGATAATTATTAAGCTACCAACTGTCAACAATGGCTTAAGAAAGTTATTTTTTAAGTTATTTAACTTCAACATAATTGTGCCTACTTACTTTTTATAACGTTCAAATAACGCTAAAAACTCGCTAGCCATTGGTCTGTTTTTTCTGACCAAATTATTTGATTCTGATGGATCTTGAATGATGTTGTAGAGTTCTAAAGGTGCATCAAAACCGTATCGAACGGCTTTCCAATTCCCTTTTCTAGCGGCCTGGTAAGTATCTCCAATGACACCAGAATTTGGATCACCTACTTGTTTTGAAAACTCCCAATATAAAATGCGGTCAGCCATTTTCACTGGTTTATCGTTGAGTAAGTCTGCAATTGAGACACCATTTGTATGAACTCTAGGAATCATATTTAAATTTACATCTGCAATATCTGCGAAAGTTGGTAAAACATCGGCAAATAACCAAGGAGTTTGGTCAACCCGAGCAGTACGAATTTGAGCAGGCCAATGCACAATCATCGGAACATGGATGCCCCCATCGTAAAGGTCACGTTTTTGGCCTTTATATGGTGCAGAAGCTTTAAAAAATGTAGGATCTGCGCCCCCTTCATCATGAGGGCCGTTGTCAGAAGTAAATATGATCAAGGTATTTTCAAGCTTACCTTGCTCATCTAAAGTATTTAGGATTTGACCAATATATTCGTCTAGAGCCGACACCATACCCGCTAAAGTTGCATTTGGTTTATCAACTGGTTCAGGGTAATACGCCGCATATTTGTCAGCTGGTTTACCACCTTTCATTCCGGTATATGGTTTTTCTGACAGTTTATATTTGTCGCTATATTTGGCTGGTACGGCTAATTCTGCATGTGGAGATGAGTAAGTTAACATAACAAAAAACGGGTTTTCACGTTCTTGCTTGATGTAATCAATCGCTTCATTTGTAAATAACTCTTGTGCGTAAGCACCTTTGCGACCACCTTCGTTTTCTTTGATGCGAATTTTTTGACCATCTCGCCAAAGAATTTGTGGGTACTGTCTATGTCCTTCCAAAATGGAGTACATACCGTACCAAGTGTCAAATCCCATTGCCAAAGGATCTGTGACCCCCATTTGTTGGCCAATAGAGTATTTCCCAAATAATGCAGTATCATAATCCGCGTATTTAAGAACATGAGCCAACGTTATGTCTTTATGATTTAGCTCAACTGTATTCGAGTTATTTGTCATATAACGGCCATCACGGCCAGTAAATAGAGACACACGAGATGGTGAACATACGGTATTGCCAGCATAAGCTTGATCAAACCGGATCCCATTTGCCGCCATTGCGTCTAAGTTCGGGGTTTTAATAGGTGTATCACCATAAGCACCAACCTGATTAAAACCGAGATCATCGGTTAAAATAAAAATAATATTTGGTTTTTCTTCGGCAGTGACTGTATTTATCGCACAACCGGCTATCAATAAGGCACTGGCAACTAATTTAACAACTTTGCTTACTTTATTTTTCATGTCTTACCCTATAACTATCAACCCGTTAATCACCTAAAAAATGATCACTTAACAGGTTTATTTTATTCTTCTGACTCCATACTACCTGAATCAAACAAATCAAAAAAGACTTATTTTGACTTTTATTGACCTATTATGAGTGTTAAGTCATAAAGTTGTCATCATCACACTCAATTTATGAGACTAGTGCCATTTGTTGTTCAACATAATTGCAAACGCTTATCTATAGGCCCATTGAAATAAAAAAAATGACCCGTTAAGGTCATTTTTTTACTACTTATCTTTAGCTACTTTTTATAACGGCCCACACAATTTAACTGCTCGAATGCCAATATCAATCGAGCAGACATAGACTTTTCAACCTCTCTCAACCACACCCGCGGATCGTAATATTTTTTATTTGGCGCATCCGGATCTTCTGGGTTACCTATTTGCTCTTGCAAAAACACCTCATGCTGTTTGTAGTATTTCAACACACCTTGCCAACTCGCCCATTGTGTATCAGTATCGATATTCATTTTGATGACACCGTAACTTATTGCCTCTTCAATTTCAGCCGAGCTAGAACCAGATCCCCCATGAAACACAAAATTAAGGGTATTATCCGAAAGACCAAATTTCTCGCTGACATAAGCCTGTGAATTTTTAAGAATTTCAGGGGTTAGTTTGACATTACCAGGTTTGTAAACCCCATGAACATTGCCAAAAGACGCAGCAATGGTAAACGCATCACTCACTTTAGCCAACGCTTGATATGCAAAACTCACATCTTCAGGTTGGGTATATAACAATGAATTATCCAAGTTTGTATTGTCGACACCATCTTCTTCTCCACCCGTGCAGCCAAGTTCGATTTCAATCGACATTTCCAAATCTTTCATTCGTGCCAAGTATTGACTGCAGATTTCAATATTTTCTGCCAAGGGCTCTTCAGATAGATCTAACATATGAGAACTGAATAAAGGACGCCCTTGCAGTTGATAAAAACGTTCGCCAGCATCTAATAAACCGTCTATCCAAGGCAGTAGGTTTTTAGCCGCATGGTCCGTATGTAAAATCACCGGAACACCATAATGCAGCGCTACATTATGCACATAATGCGCAGCAGCGATTGCCCCAGCGATTGAAGCAGAATGACCTTTTAGGCCAGCCCCTTTGCCAACAAAAAAAGCTGAACCACTATACGATAACTGAATAATTACAGGAGATTGACAAGACTTCGCGGCCTCCAATGCAGCATTAATTGAATTTGTGCCGACCACATTAATTGCTGGATAAGCAAATTTGTTCTGTCGCGCCACTTGGTATAGTGTTTCAACATCTTTGCCAGCAACAACACCGGCAGGTACCAAATTAAAAAGGTTCATCAATTATCTCTCATTTATTAGTCAAACGGGTATATGTGACGATATGTTTCCCGTTGCGCACCTACGAGCTCAATCCAAAACTCTAGACTGCACACTGATTACATCGTTGCACTGAAATTTGATACGCAATGCTACCCAATCAACAATCATTGTCAAGCATCAACAATCAAAACAGGTCATTCAGGGTTGTACTTTTTGGTAAGGCTATATTTAAGATTAATCACCTTAAAGTGGTGTAATTTTAAATGTTATATTGCCGCTAAATTAAAAGGTACTACTTAAAAATAGTGCTTGAATTTAAAAGAAAGACTAATAGTGCTTGACCCATTTATCGAGTTTGCTGAAACTGTTATCCACAATCGTGACACCAGTTGTTGTCCGACTATCCTCATCTCGAGTTACAATACCGTAAGTCGTAGTTGAACCTTCCCTAGTACTCCCTGAAACCCCATTTATGGTGTTTAGGCGAATGGAGTTTGTCCCCTGAACCCCATTTAGAGCGATCCCTTCATAATGGTTTCCATATTTGTTCCTCGGATTAGTTTCCCCTGCGACCTTCTCTCCCAAATCGTAAATTGTATTGCCCTCGATCGTGACATTATTTGCACGTTCTATACTAATTGGGCGAACGCCTTTGGTGATAATATTACCTTTTATCGTAACATTCGTAGCAGTCCAACCGTTAAAAACGCGTTTAATACTTAACCCAACGACAACATCATTCATTGTGTTATCTAACATCTTGATATTGTCTGCACCTCGTTTACTTGTAATACCATCAAACGCTCGCTCTATATAATTATTAGAGAGAGTAAAATGATCACCATACACACCATTCGCTCCGCCAGCAGAAACATAAATTGCAGCATCCCTGACACCATAAAAACTATTATTTTTTATAGTTGCTTTTAACGCGCCGGTCATCAATATGCCACTATCGCCACCAGCTAAGTAAAACGGATCTGAACTGGACGACGTACCATTAAATGTAATATTTTCAACGATAAGGTGATTTAATTTACTACTGCCATTATTACTCACACCTCGGATAGACAAAGCATCTGCTGTCGCTTTTGTACCTTGCTTTGCAACCGGTGTTAAAGAAGTATACGGAACAACAGTAGAGACTTTAGCATTAGCCATATCAAAACTGCCGCCATCCCAACTGACATTAGCTAAACCTGTGCCAGCACCACACTCAGACGACTTAATATCGTGAGCATCTAAGCTGAACATATCACCATCTAAAGAGGTTGTTGCAATGAAAGACGCCCCACTTGCGTCCACACTTAGGTCATTTTTTAAATAAACTTTGATGTCAGAACTGATGTAATAAGTTCCTGTAAGCTTGATTGGAAGGCCAGTATTAGTGGCTTGTTGGAGAGCAGCCTGTAATTGATTGGAATCGCCATTTGGGTTTACTGGCTCTGAATTGCAATCGAGTGCGTAAATTTGAAATGACAAAATTGCCGCAGACAATGAAGATATCGTACGTAATTTAAAATTCATATTGTGTACCTGTTGAGTATTATTATTGTTTGCGTAGCTGGGTTTGACTAAAAACCCAACAACGCAATAAACTACAACCCAAACAAAACAATATCAATCTTTTTTAATCAGATTAAATCACAACATGAAAGCAAACTGTTTACTATTTAATCTGCAAATTGCCTAACTAGGTTAGTTAATGTTTCTTTTGCATCACCAAAAATCATGCGAGTATTGTCTTTAAAGAATAATGGATTGTCTATTCCCGCAAAACCTGCGGCCATTCCTCGTTTTAATACAAATACATTTTTTGCAAGATCTACGTTGATGACCGGCATTCCGTAGATTGGACTCCCTTCCATTTCACGAGCCGCTGGGTTGACCACGTCATTTGCCCCAATAACAATGGCAACGTCAAAGCCTTCAATACGAGGATTAATTTCGTCCATTTCAAATAACTGTTCATATGAAACATCAGCTTCAGCAAGCAAGACATTCATGTGGCCGGGCATTCGACCCGCAACAGGATGAATAGCATAAGCGACTTCTGCACCATTTCCTTCAATAAGCCCCTGAAGCTCTTTCATTGCATGCTGAGCCTGAGCTACAGCCATACCATAACCAGGAATGACTAATACAGATTGTGCGGCTTCCAAAACATAAAAAGCATCCTCTGCAGTAAGGGGTTTTATTTCACCTTCAATCTTCATATCACTTGTAACTACAGGTTTAAAGCCTGATGTCACTACGTTAATAAGAGAGCGATTCATTGCTTTACACATGATATTAGTCAAAATAATACCGCTCGCACCAACTAATGCTCCGGCAACGATAAGTAAATTATTTTCTAATGCAAATCCCGCCGCGCACGCCGCCAAACCTGAGTAGCTATTTAGTAATGAAATAACGACTGGCATATCTGCCCCACCAATCGGTAAAACCAACATAATGCCCATTACCAGCGCGAGACCAATAGCAATATAGTGCCAATTTCCATCATTAGGTTGCAACGAAATTAAGGCGCCACAAACGAAAAGACCAATTATGAGCACAATATTAGCAATTACCTGACCTTTAAAGATAATCGGGCGACCCACTATCCTTTCACTTAATTTTGCCCACGCAACAACGCTGCCAGAGAATGTGATTGCCCCTATTAACAAGGCTAAAAAGCTTACTAAAGCAACAAATACTGACAAACCAACACTGCCATTTAACGTTGCATAGGCGACAGCCAAACTCGCTAAGCCACCGATACCATTAAACAGTGACACTAGTTCAGGCATTGAAGTCATCTCAACTTTACGAGCCGCATAAACCCCGACAGCTGAACCTATCACTAAACAGGCCAAAATTAGTTCAAAGGATAGTATTTGGTGATCTAACATTGTCACGACAACAGCTAATAACATTGCGACTGCAGACAACATATTGCCTTTTCTAGCCGTTGATGGATGACTTAATAATTTAAGACCAAAAATAAACAAGGTGGCAGAAACCACATAAACTAAATTAATTAACATCGAATAATCGTTCATCACTGCACCTTACCTTTTTTTAAACATCGCTAACATGCGGTCAGTTACTAAATAACCACCCACAACATTTATCGTTGCTAATAACACAGCGATACCACCCAACCATGTTGCAATGGTGTCATGCTCGCCACCTGCTATGCTTAAAGCACCAATCACTGTGATCCCTGAAATAGCATTCGCTCCAGACATTAAAGGGGTATGAAGTGTTGCTGGCACTTTACGAATTAATTCAAATCCGACAAAAATCGCCAATATTAAAATAAATAATAAATATATTGCGGTCATCTTTACTGCTCCGTTGCGGTTAGATTGATGGTTGCTGCAGGCGTCGTGCTGGGATTAGACTCCATGAAATCCTGATGCAGTTCTTTTATGGTTGAATTGATAACATTTGATCCGTGGGTGATCACAGCTAAATTTTGAATGTCATCTTCTAAGTCGACTAAGAAGTGCTTATTTTCTTTGTCCCAAAATTCACTGACTAAACTTAAAACGTTGTTGGCATACATTTGAGACGCATTATAAGCAACTTCATTTGCCCAATTTCCGGTACCTATAATCGTAACCCCATTTACTTCAACAGTAGCTTTTGGCACGCTACCTTCAACATTACCACCAGATTCAGCTGCCATATCAACCACCACAGAACCGGGTTTCATTTGACTTATTGTCTGTTGATTAATGAGTCTAGGTGGTTTACGACCAAACAACTGTGCTGTTGTTATTACTATGTCTGACTCTGCAATACATTTAGCCTGTGCAGCGTGTTGTATTTCAAGTTGTTCCGGTGATAGCGCGGTCGCATACCCTTGGTTGGTTTGGCCTGTATCTCCTAGGTCAATATTAAGAAATTTAGCACCCAATGATTGCACTTGCTCTGCTACTACGCTGCGTGTATCAAATGCAGTAACTGTGGCCCCTAGTCGCTTCGCCGTAGCAATAGCTTGTAAACCAGCTACTCCAGCGCCAATGATAAACACTTTGGCTGGTTTAATCGTACCCGCTGCAGTCATCATCATTGGCATAATACGATTAAGTGCGTCTACCGCTTTTGAAACCATGACATAGCCAGCTAAGCTTGCCTGGGAACTTAGGGCATCCATTTTCTGACACCGAGTGGAACGCGGGATCATTTCCATACTAAAACTAGTGACATTATGTTGTCTTAAATTTTCAACATAAGCCAAATCGTTAAACGGGTCTAAAAAGCTTATCGCTATGTTACCAGCGATATGTCGCAAATCATTTTTGGGCAGTTTATCTATAGACATCACCACCTCTGCCGCAGAAAGCAAAGCTACACGACTATTAACGACCGTTGCCCCGGCATCAATATATACTTGATCATCGATATTGAGACCTTCTCCAAGTCCGGTTTCAATTTGTACATCTACGCCCATAAGGGCATACGCTTTAACGTTGCCGGGCAGCAACGCACAACGATTTTCACCTGGAGTAAGTTCTTTTGGAAAAGCGAATATTGTCATGACAAATCCTAAATTTAAGGTGTACTAACCCCTACCAGTGAATGGCAGTGGAAAATTTATTCAATAATGAGGAGTAACGCCTAAACCAGTTACTCCTCTAAACTATGAGGAATGGTTAGTTAAGATCGGAGACAGTCAAATGGTCCATGTCATCAAAATCTTGGTTTTCACCGCCCATGGCCCAAACAAACGTATAATTGGTTGTGCCTACACCACTATGAATTGACCACATTGGTGACGCAATCGCGACTTCCTTTGGTAAAGATAGTGAGCGAATTTCAGCCGGCTCACCCATCAAATGAAATACACGCTCTTCTTCTGGCAAGTCAAAATACATATAAATTTCAGTTCGACGAAAATGAGTATGAGGCGGCTTGGTATTCCAAACGCTGCCGGGCTTTAATTCAGTTATACCCATCACCAATTGACAACTATCTACAATACCAGGACGGATAGATTGAAAAATTGTTCGCTCATTTGAAGTCTCTTGACTCCCCAATTCTATTGTATTGGCGTTTTCTTTGGGTACATGAACAGTTTTAGTCACTCTATGCGCTGGATAAGACACCAAATAAAACTTAGCTGGTGAGCTGGCATTATCAGATTTAAATGTCACAGATTGACTTTCTTTTGCAATATACAAACTGTCTTTGTTGGCCATCACAAACGATTCGCCATCAACGGAAACAGAACCTGGTCCTCCAATGTTAATTACCCCAGCTTCACGTCTCTGACAAAAATAGTCAGCTGCGAGTTCTTTATGTGTTGGTAAATCTAAAGCTTTGTCCGTAGGCATAATACCAGCCACTACACCTCGGTCGACATCGGTATATGTCATGTTAATATCGCCTTCGGTAAATAATGACTGAGTAACAAATGCGTCACGTAATTCATCATTACGCATATCTTTGTAGCTTCTAATATCAGCTGAAAACATAAAATTCATAATTTTTACTCCTAATTGGCTTATCGAGCCATCCAACCACCGTCAACTAACATAACGTGGCCGTTCATGTAATTGGCCGCAGAACTTGATAAAAATACCGCAGGTCCAGTCAAATCCTCAGGCTTCCCCCATTCCCCAGCAGGAATACGAGCCGTTATGCTGGCATGACGCTCTTTATCTTGACGTAGATTATATGTATTGTCGGTTTCAAAATATCCCGGTGCTATTGCATTAACCTGAATACCTGATGCAGCCCATTCGTTAGCCAATGCTTTTGTAAGCTGTGCAACGCCACCTTTACTAGCTGCATAAGCCGGCACTGTGATCCCTCCAGAAAAACTCAACAAAGATGCAATATTGATGATTTTGCCACTGCCTTGTTTCAACATGTGTTTGCCCACTTCACGACAAAAACGAAAAACACCATTTAGATTGACTTCAATTACGTCATCCCAATCTTCGTCTGTAAATTCATGTGCCGGAGATCGTTTTATGGTGCCCGCGTTATTTACTAATATGTCAATTTTTCCAAACGCTTTAAGTGTATCTTCTACAACGTCGATAATTTGCGCTTTATTTGATTGATCACAACCTAAGGCTAAATGCTTAATACCTTTTGCTTCTAATAGTTTAATCGTATTGGCGACATTTTCTGGTTTCGATCCAACGGCAACCACTGTAGCTCCAGCTTCACCAAGTGCGATAGCCATTGCCTGTCCTAGACCTCGTGTCGCACCGGTAACAATGGCAACTTTACCTTCGAGACCAAATTGTTGTTTTAAAAAATCTTGCATAATATGTCTTCCGAATTAGGTGTTTGGATTAAATTAAGCCAAACAATTGTGGTAAAAACTCACTGATTGCAGGGAACATTGTGACCAAAACAAGGGCCAGAATCATCGCAGCATACAGTGGTAAAATTGGTTTAATGATTTTGCTGATAGAAACCTTGCCGATACTACAACCAACAAATAACACACTGCCTACAGGCGGTGTACACAACCCAATCGACAAGTTTAAAATCATCATGATGCCAAAGTGCAACGGCGATATACCTAATGACTCGGCAACAGGAAGGAAAATTGGTGTAAAGATCAAAACAGCAGGTGTCATGTCCATAAACGTGCCAATGAGCAACAAAGTTAAATTGATGATTAATAGAATCAGCAGAGGATTGTCAGACAAATTCAATAACGAATTACTGATCGATTGTGGAATCGCTTCATAGGACATTAACCAAGACATTGCTGAAGACGCGCCAATCAATAGCATAACAATTGCTGTGGTATTCACCGACTTCAATAAAATTGGGTAAATATCCTTAATACTAAGCTCTTTATAAAACAACAGCGATAAAGCCATTGAATATAACACTGCGATGGCACCAGCCTCCGTAGGTGTAAACAAACCGCCAATAATGCCGCCAATAATCAATACTATTAGCAGTAGGCTCGGAATTGCTCCCCAAAAGGACGCCCAAAAAGGCTCTTCAACTTGCCCTTGAATTGGCTGGATATTGTGTCGTTTTGCGTACAACACTGCGCTCGCAATTAATAATAAAGAAACTAATAACCCAGGTAAGTATCCAGCAATAAACAACGCTGCAATAGAAACACCGCCACTCGCCAGTGAATAGATAATTAAGATATTACTCGGTGGTATCAACATGCCTGTTGTAGCGGCTGTGACTGTAACTGCAGTACTAAAAGGTTTGTCATACCCTTCTTTTTTCATCGCAGGTATCATAAAGCCACCAATTGCAGAAGTTGCAGCAACAGCCGAACCTGAAATCGAACCAAATAACGCACATGAAATAACATTCACGATGGCTAAACCACCAGGTAATTTGCCAACCAATACTTTTGCAAAAGCAATTAAACGCTGAGCAATCCCACCTTGTCCCATTAAATATCCTGACAAGATAAAATAAGGGATAGCCAGTAACGCAAAACTATCAATTCCTGCAGCCAACCTCTGAGCTATTGTAGTCAATGCCGGTAACGTATCTATCGTCGCCAGCATAGTGACTAACGTAGCAAAAATAATAGCTAAGGCGATTGGTAAATTAATTAGCAGAAGCAGTGCGAAAATGCCAAACAATAAAATACTAGTCATGACGAGATCCGCCCTTTGTTTCGTTCGACTCAGGATTGAGTTCTTCAATTATCTCTACGCTTTCTTCTTGATTTGTTACTGCATTTTGATCCGCGTTGAGTAAAAAATAGAGGCTGTAAATTAAGAAGAGAATACCGCTAAGTGGCAATACGGAATAAACTGCAGCCATTGGTACGTTCAATACAGGTGAGAACTGACCTAAAGTCCACGTCAATGTCATCAAGTTTGTACCACCGACAATCAATACGGCCACTGCAAAAAAAGACACCAAAAGGCAACTAAATTGATAGATACGAATGGCTTTTTTTACCGAAAGATTACGCACGATTAAATCAAACCCTAAATGACTATGCTGACGATAAGCGTAAGCACCACCTAGTAAACTGACCCAAATCAACAAAAACCGAGCCACTTCTTCGGTAAAAGAGCTTGGCTGTGGTAACACAAATCGTGTTAAGACTTGCCATGTTACGTCTATTACTAATAGCCCCATCATCAGCGCCAATAAGTAGCGTAAACCTTGATCCATTTTAGAAATAAAGGTGGCAAAAAAATGATTACTAGTCTTCATGGCGATCTCCTAATGCTCTAATGTCATTAATTAACGTCATAATTGGTTGATTGGCTAACGCTTGATAAATTGGCTCAACACTTTTCTGGAACAACGCTTTATCTGCCTGCATCACTTTAACGCCGGCTTCTTTAACTTTGTTTAGCGACATCAAGGTCGACTCATGCCATAACTGACGCTGGTAGTCTGTTGCTCGTTGCATCGCAATAGTCAACCAAGCTTGTTGTTGTTCAGAAAGTTTATTCCACATATGAGTGCCAATAATGATGACATCTGGAATAGAAGTATGTTCATCTAATAAATAGTACTTACTAACTTCATAGTGTTTCGAAAAGAAAAAACTCGGAGGGTTATTTTCCGCCCCTTCGACAATCCCCTGTTGCAGTGCAGTGTATAATTCGCCCCAACTAACCGGAGTTGCAGCGCCTCCTATCGTATTGACCATATCAACTGCCGATTGACTATTCATTACGCGGATCTTTAAACCATTGAGGTCGGAAGGTTTTTCAACAAGCTTGTCCGTGGTATAAAAACTGCGGCTCCCTGCATCGAAATAACCTAAGCCTTTAACACGATAATCGGTACCGGCGTCTAACAATGATTGCCCGATATCACTATTTAAGGTTTGCCAATAATGAGTTTGGTCAGTAAATAGATAAGGTAAGCTAAACACTTTCATTTGCGGAACAAATGCTTCAAGTGAACTCGCGCTAACCTTGGTCATGCCCATGGTTCCAATTTGGATAAGCTCGATAATTTCACGTTCAGACCCTAATTGGCCTGATGGGTAAATCACTAAATTCATTTGCCCAGACGACAATCTTTGAAGTTCCTCATCCATAAAAACTAAGGCTTTATGCACTGGGTGTTGAATATCAAGACCATGAGCCAAGCGAATTGACGTACTAGTTTGGTCGGTAGGAGTACAACCAACTAATGCCAGCAACGCGGCGCCAAATAACAGCCTAATTTTAGTTATCATGCGCCGCTCCCCTTGCCACATTCACGTCTTCGTTAATAATTGCGCCGCTATGTTGTATCACGACACTGGCGCAAAATTGACCGTCAAGAACACTTTCTTCTACTGACTTACTCTGTAATCTAGCGGCTAAGTACGCTCCATTAAACGAATCACCAGCAGCCGTTGTGTCACGCGGCTGAATAAGTCGTTCAAGTGGGATTTCAGAAATTTGCTCATCGACATAGGCCATACAACCTCGGTGGCCATTTTTCACAACAACCTCAGTAACACCAGCTCTTTCCCAGCGTTGAATACACTGTTTTGCGCTATGCTCACCGTACATCAATACTTCATCGTCTAAACTTAAAAGAGCTACATCGGTAAGCGTCATCATTTGTTGATAAGCAGTGATAGCAAATTCCACTGAAACCCAACCATTTGAGCGATAATTGTTATCAAATACCACTCGACCGCCTGCACCTCGATAAGTTTTTAGGAACCCTAAAAGTGCCTGCCGATCGTCCTCAGAATACAAAGACAACGTAATACCAGTTAGGAATACATAGTCATAATTCATTAGATCCGAAAACAACTCAGGGTAATAATGCAACAATTGCCTAGCTGGCGAATGATTTCGCCAATAATGGAAATAGCGCTCACCGTCGTCGTCATTTTCTATTAGATATAGACCTGAATTATTACGTTCAGCTACCTTAACTTTGGATACCCCAACGCCAGAATTTTCCCAATCTAACTTCATACTCGAGCTATAACTGTCATCACCAATCACAGTAAAGTAATCACACAGCCCTCCGCAGCGCGACAAATACACAGCTGTGTTTAATGTATCTCCACCATACCCTATTTTATATAGCCCGTTTTTTTGCATACTTAGTTCAAGCATACACTCACCAATAATTGCTACTTTCAATGTCTTACCCTTATTGACAAGCACTTTGCACAGTATTGTAGGTGACTAATTCATTGTTATTTTTTTACCCACCATGAGCAAAATGCATTCACGCATTAATGCAGTTATTTTTGATTGTATATAGGAAACCCATGATTGTAAATGAGCGATATAGATTATTATTGACCAAAAGTCATATAAAGAAAAATTAATTGACTTAATTAAATGTAGAATGAACTCTATCAAACAAAAATTATGACGATAAATTCAACAAATAAATTATTTTCTTAAATGTGAAAATAAATAATGACCATGAACAAACTATAACAGTCAAAAACTGTCTTTATACGTCTTAATATGGTACTTTTATACGTAATTGTATGTAGAGGAATTTGCCGATAGAATATGAAAAATTCACAAGTTAACAATGTTATCTCACCTAAGGGGTTACCCATGTTAGAAAAACATAGGCAACAATTGATCAAGGATATTTTGGACCAACAGCAATTTGCAAGTGTCCGAGATTTAACAGAAAAATTAAACGCGTCTGAAGCAACAATCCGTAGAGACATTACCAAAATGGCAAAGCGCGGTGAAATCACTAAAATACGTGGCGGAGCAGAATCAATTAACGGTGAGCCAAAGAAAAAACACATCTCAAGTTCTGTGTTTTTTGTTGATAAAGATAAACGAGCAGCGACAAAAAGAGCAATAGCTAAAAGAGCGACTGAATTATGTGAGAATGGTGACTCTATTATTATTAATGGTGGTACATCAACATATATGATGGGCGAATATTTAGCTGACATGCATTTAAATATTTTAACCAACTCTTTTATTCTGGCCAATTATTTAACAAAACATAGTGATATTCAGGTCACTTTACCTGGTGGTGAGATTTACCGTGAACAAGGCATTATTTTAAGTTCATATGAAACAGACAATACGGAATATTTTCACGGTTCAATGATGTTTATGGGGACACCAGGTTTAGGAAAGTTTGGGGTAATGGAGTCAGACCCATTGCTCATTCGCTCGGAGCAAAAGCTTAAAAAGCAAACAGAAAAGCTTGTGATTCTTGCTGATAGTACTAAGTTAGGAAAACGTAGTAATTTTATATTATGTCCTTTGGCAGAAGTAGACATTCTAATTTCGGATACCAAAGCAGATCCAGAACTCGTTGCCTATTTTGAGCAAAACGGCATTGAAGTGATTTTAGTAGAAGCCGAAGACGAATAAATACAACAAAAGAATAAATAAAAAAAGGTATGTGTCGGCAAACACATACCTAATACTTACAATAGCAAGAGAACGATCCCACACTTAACCTTCAATCAACTTTCGCCACATATTTTTATAAACCAATAAATTAGTCAGCTCACTTTTTTGAACCGACTTTGCTTCTATTTGGCCTTGGATGTTTTCCCAATCTGTTAAATATGCAGCGCCTTGTACTGTCCCTGTTGTGTCAAGGGACAGCTTAACTAGTTGCTCGGTTCGAAGTTGGCTTACAATGCTGCACAAAAGAGGGTTCTTTAAGAAAGCCCCTTCTATATATACGTCGCCTTTCGCACCTAACATATCCAATTGATAATCAGTCATTAATGCGCAATAAATTGTCGCCAATGCGATGCCGCTAACTTTATTGACATCACCATTAAAACTTGATTTTTGGCCACCAAACGGACCGCTTCCACCGCTAAAATCAGGGATAGCGAATACTTTATTGTCGATAACATTTTGCAAGTCTTGTAACTCAAACTGCTCTCCTAGCCAAGAACCTGCTTGTTCGCAAATAGCTTCGAACTCTCTTCCTCCCATAAAACGGGCACACGCGATTGGGGTTCCTAAAGCATCGATATTAGCCAACATATCTTTGCTTGGGTTTAAATTTTCTAGCTCAATTTGAGAGGCCATAAGTATTGTCCATGTCCCAGTCGAAACAACGGTAAATGGCTTATTGCCTTGCGACAAGCGATAACGCAGATAACTTGCATTACTATCGTGTAAGCCGCTATATACTTGGCAGTTAGATTCTAACCCCAATTTCGACGTCAGTTCTGACTTAACAACCCCAGCTGCGTACCAAGCTGGTTTTAACTCAGGAAATTTATCACGACAATCGAGTTGTTCAACCAAAGAAGAATAATCCCCTTTTTCTAAGGACCAGAGGTCAGTATGGCAACCCAAAGAAGTAATCTCAGAAAATAACTGACCTGTAAAACGCCAAACCCAGTATTGAGGGTACATTAGAATGTCAGTTGCTTGTTCAAACCCTTTAGGAAATTCTTGTTTTAACCAAAATAATTGACGGCCTAAATTTAGGCCTGCTGGTAACATAGGAGAATACGTAGAAGAAAAGTCAGGTCGACATTCTTCGTAGTTTGGAGTTTGTAGCTGGACGTCTGAATATTCGTAATCCAAAACAGGTAAAACAAGACCACCGTAATCAGATCGATTTCGATCAATTAACGCTGCAGTCGCACCATGAGTAGTCACCGTTAACTTGGTAATCTTAAATAGTGCAGCTGCTTCTGCAATCGAGTCACAGCACCATATCCAAATGGCTTCAATATCCATGCTAGGGTAAATGCCAATTTTGTTGACTTGATTGCTCATTTGTTTTGCAAAAACCGACTCAAACGTTGCTGAATCGAGCAAATGTACTTTAACGTGGGTCTTGCCGATATCGATAATCAGCGTGTATTCATTTGATGTAATTGTCATGTCTTATTAACTCAATTGGTTGATTCGATCTTTAACGAAAACGCAAGTTGCTGCGAGTTAATTGGTCAAGAGACGTTACCCCCATCAATTTCATATCGCGTTCAATTTCAGCCCGCATTTGCCCTAATGCACGTTCAACTCCAGCTTGTCCAGCGGCTGCAAGTGGGAAAAGGTAATAACGCCCTAAACCAACCGCTTTTGCGCCTAGCGACAAAGCTTTTAGAACTTGCGTACCTCTCTGAACACCGCCATCCATCATCACATCCAAGCGGTCACCGGCGGCTTCAACAACCTCGGTTAATTGATTAAATGCGGTACTTGAACCATCTAATTGACGGCCACCATGATTAGACAAAATCACTCCAGTACAACCAGCATCCGCGGCAAGCTTCGCGTCAGCGCCTGACATTATACCTTTTAAACAAAACTCCCCATCCCAAAATTCAGCGAGTTCAGCTACATCATCCCAATTCATTGTTGGATCTAACATTTCAGTAAAGTAACGCCCAATCGAAGTTGCTCCACCACTCATGTCTACATGTGATTCTAGTTGCGGCAGTCTAAATTTTTCATGAGTTACATAATTAATGCCCCACATCGGTTTCATGGCAAATTGCATCATACCGCCTAAAGTCAATTGCATAGGGATAGAAAAGCCTGTTCTTAAATCACGCTCTCGATTGCCCCCTGTAATGCTGTCCACAGTTAACATAAGGACTTCAACGCCAGCCGCTTTCGCCCTTTCCAACATAGCTCGATTTAGTCCTCGGTCTTTATGAAAATAGAATTGGAAAACCTGTGGGTTTTTGTGTTTTTCTCTGATTTCTTCCATTGCCACAGTTCCCAGTGACGAGACGCCAAACATTGTGCCATATTTTTCAGATGCAGCAGCTACAGCTCGTTCACCTTTATGATGAAAGAGCCGCTGTAAGGCGGTCGGCGAACAATATACCGGTAAATCTAGTTTTTGCCCCATAACGGTAACAGACATATCTACAGATTCTACTCCCCTTAAAACATTCGGGATCAAATCGCACTTATCAAAGCAACTTGTATTATTTCTATATGTGACTTCATCGTCGGCACCGCCGTCAATATAGTTAAAAATAGGGCCCGGCAATCTACTTTCCGCTAATTTACGAAAGTCTTTAAAGTTATGGCAATTTTTTAGACGCATGGGGAGATCAACTCTCTTGTTAATTTTAGAAGAGTTAAGGGGGAAGTCCCCCTATAACTTGTTAAACGGTGTATTGAAAAGTTTTACTTCTATCTTGGCAATGTACTATTGAGTGCTATTTGACTTCAAATATGCATATGTAGCGGTGACAAAATAAACTAAAGTAGGGATAATTAACCAAGAGGTGACAATTTCAATATTCGTATTTGCGTATGCTAATAAACCTAACAAAGCACATGCGACTAAAGCCCCCCAAGACACAAATTTAGCTAATGTTGCATTAAGTGGGATTATTTTAACCGCATCTTCTGCGCCATTCGTAGGGCCAGCTAAGTAAACCGCTTCTTTAGCCTTGCGATCAGACTCTGCTTGTTCCGCAATTGCAGCTTCAGGGTAAGTTTCTTTTGCTCCCATAACTGACGCTAAGGCAACGTACATAGCTGTAGCAAAAATCCAAAGTGGCACTAAAATAAAGAACAAGTGCAATACTCCAGCTTGCTCCACTGCAATTCCTACCAACATAGAAACAACCCAGGTAGATAAAGCAGCCCAATTTGTAGTGTTGCCCTTATAACTTGACCAATAGCGAGTTAAACCTATTTTATTAAACAACCAATGTTCAGCGACAATAATAGCGCCAACAGGTGCCAACAATAGTCCCATGTAACCGACAAAACCTAGCAAACCTGAAAACACAAATGGAGAGCAGGCAATGATAGTCGTTATAATACCTACGACGATCGTAACGCGAGTACGTCCCCACGATTGATTTAATGAACTAAAAGCGAGTCCTGCACGATAAATAGTCGGGTTTGACGTTGTCCAACCAGCAATTATTACGGCCAAAATCCCTGATGTTCCTAGTGCTGTATATGCAACTGACCCCGGATCAATTGCTGTAATAGTGGTATTTAGCAATATCGCAGCTCCGGCCCCCATAACACCTGCACAGATCCAAGCAATGTAGTGACCAATAAACATACCAAGCGCAGAGAAATATCCATATCTAGGACTTTTTGCAAAACGTAGGAGTGTCATATCCCCTAAACTGCCATGCATCGCCAAATTAGCGACCCATGCAAAAGCAATTACATGCATAATACCAATATCACCGGTCGTTTTTTTCCAAATTGAATCACTAGCAACTGTTAAAAAGTCGTTAAAACTGTTGATACTGTCGACATTTGCTGTGGCCGCAACGGTTGTTGGCATCATGACAAAAGCACCAACGATAAACATTAAAATCATCCAAGGAGCACATACCTCAGCAAATGCAGCCAATTTCTTGAAACCTTTCACTGCCATATAAACCACTACGGCACCAACACCGAGCACAACCGCTACAAATCGCCAATCTGTTGGAAAGTAGCCAACTTGATCTGGTATCCCAAAAGGGATCCGAACTGCCGATGCGGAAACCGTTATCATCGCCCCAGCCAAAACACAAAACAAAATGCCGTTGATAACACTGTAGAATCTGATGGTTCCGGGTCCAGCAATTTTCTCTAAATATGCATACAAGGTTAAACGAGTGTCGGTTGCAATAGGAGCTGTAACGAGTCCCCAGGTTAACACTGCTAATAAGTTACCAATTAATAACCCAACTAATACATCAACTGCTCCAACCCCCCAAGATACAAATAATGCGCCAATAACAAATTCTGTTCCGGCCACGTGTTCCCCGGCGTAAGAAGCTGCGAATGTTTTGGGGCCCTGCAGTTTTTCTGCCGATACCGGTACTGATTCAAATTCTTCTGCTGCTGACATGATGCTCTCCAAACAAATAGCTTTTTACCACTGGGTATAAGCCTTTTTATAATTTTATTTTGTATTGCCTTAAGCTGTTATGAAGATCGCTAAAAGGTTTTTTATTAAAAAGCACGGAAACCTGCAAAGACCCCCGTGCATATAGCTAATCACATATATAACATCTAGTGACCGTCGTTCTAAACAATCCCAGAGCCATTGCCACCGCTATTAGGACGCTCAATACCAGCCTGTGCTCGATAGCCTGACTTGCGATAAACAGCGATTGGATCAATTGCCCCACCTTTACGTAAACGAGCCATTTCTAATATTGGCGATACGTCTGTAGTAAAGGCCTTTTTCAATGTATTGCTACACATAAGCGCATCATTTTCAGTTTGATAACCACTTAACTTCTCGCGATCAACGATAAGTGCTGATACATAAGAACGTTGTACACTAGCCGCAGAGTTCATTAAACTTTCAATTGGGTCTGTCACGTTATGAGATTGATCTAACATATAATTAGGCCCAAATTCAGCTTGTTGACGATATTCTGCATCAACTAATTCATTGAAAATAAGGAACTGTTGATATGGATGCAAACTGCCGCTATCTAAATCGTCGTCGCCATATTTAGAGTCGTTGAAATGGAAACCACCAAGTTTCTTAAATTGGATCAAACGTGACACAATCATTTCAATGTTAACGTTAGGTGCATGGTGACCTAAATCAACAAGCGACTTAGCTTGAGGTCCAAGTTCCATCGCTGCTAATACATTACTTCCCCAGTCTTGAATAATCGTTGAGTAAAATGCAGGTTCAAACATTTTATGTTCGATGTGGAGTTCCCAGTCTGAAGGCAGGCCAGCATAAATCTTTTTCATGCTTTCTAAATAACGCTCAAAAGCATGTTGAAAATGTTGTTGACCTGGATGATTAGAACCATCCCCAACCCAAACAGTTAATGTTTTTGAATCTAGTGCTTTACCATATTCAATACAATCAAGGTTATGTTGAATAGCAAGGTCACGTGATTCTTGGCTGGTGTTGCTCAAGCTACCATACTTAAAACTATGTTCTTGTCCCGGCTGATCTTGGAATGTATTTGAATTGATAGAATCCCATTTCAGGTTCAGGCTGTCCGATGTTTGTTTCAACTCAGAGAAGTCATCCACTTTATCCCATGGAAAATGCGGAGAAACACGTTCAGTACACTGAGATAAGTCGTTAATAACCGCACTATCTTCTAGCTTTTCCCAGATATTACGAGGTTCACCCTCACCAGGGAAACGCGCAAAACGCGTTCCGCCTGTACCAGTTCCCCATGAAGGAACGGCAATTTGAAATTCTTCCGCTTTCGCTGTGATTTCATCAATATTGATACCGTCACGTGATAGCTTGTTACCAAGTGCTTGATAATCTTCTTGTAAATTGGCTTCTAATTTTGCATTTTCTTCTGCAATTAGCCCTTTATCGATACGTTGCGTCATAATAATTCCTATTTTCTCGTAACTTAGCGTAAAAACGCTTCGTGTAAACCACCGTCTACACTGATAATTTGACCTGTAGTTTTGCTTAATTGCCCAGACACCATCAAATAAGCTGCCTCTGCTTGGTCTGCTGGGGTAATTGGAGATTTAGTTAATGTGCGTTGGGCATAAAAATTAGCCAACTTGTCACGTAATTCGTCATCAGAATCTGATTCAGAAAAATCAACGCTGTATTTAGTTAATGAAGCGATGACTCGGTCACGAGGGAACATCGTACTGCCTTTCACAACAGTTGCAGGAGCTAAACCATTAACATTAACTAGCGGTGACAATTCAACAGCAAGCTCTCGTACTAAATGATTAGCCGCAGCTTTCGACGTATCATAAGCAAGAGAACCTTTCTTTGACACTGCTGCATTTACACTAGTTGTAAGAACTAATGCGCCTTTTAACCCTTGAGCTTTCCAAATTTCATTTGCTTCGGTACCGACGATATAGCCACCTTTTACATTTACGGCAAAGCTCACATCAAACTGCTGATCGTTACTCATACCCGATTGACCAGGAGCCAAAAATACACCTGCCGTAACGATAACTTTATCAATACCACCATAGGCTAAAATTACTTTTTCAAACATTTTCTGAACGCTTTCACGATCAGTAATATTCACTTCTTGAGCAATAGCAGGACCACAACCAGAGATCCCTGTCCCCGCGACACCGATACCTTGACCATAAATTGCCGCTAATTCATCAGCAGTTTTTTGTGCAGCGTCAAAACGTAAGTCGGCACAAACAACATGAGCCCCTTCTTTTGCAACTCTAAATGCGGTCTCTTTACCAATACCGTCACCAGCACCAATAACCACAACGATATCGCGAGCTAACGGTGCTTCTTTAGGCATCCGCTGTAACTTCGCTTCTTCTAAAGCCCAATATTCGATATCAAATGCTTCTTGCTGTGGTAAGGCTGTATATTCGCTAATTGCTTCAGCACCTCTCATGACTTCAATCGCACAGTTGTAGAACTCTGTCGTAACTCTCGATTCAGATTTGTTTTTACCCCAACCGATAATACCAACACCCGGAATTAAGATAACCGTTGGACTTGGGTCTCGCATCGCAGGAGAATCATCGCGTTTGCAGCTATTATAGTATTTTGCATAGTCTATTCGATATTGCTCAATACCAGCGTTAAGTTTTTCAACTAAGGTTTCAAAACTGTCTTGTTGAGGGTTAAAGTCAACGTAGAGTGGTTGAATTTTAGTACGTAAGAAATGATCTGGACATGAAGTGCCTAATTTAGCTAAACGAGGTGCGTCAACACTATTAACAAAACGTAACGCAGTTTCGTCAGTTTGAACCGTTGCAATAAATTTCACTTTATTAGATAGGATACCGCGAGCTACTGGTAAAAATTTACGAAGTAATTCCGTGCGTTTATTGTCTGGCAAACTTTCTACTTTGGCACCGCCAAAAGTCAATGCGCCTTTATCGTGTTCTTCGATATAACTTGCTGCTGTTTCAATAACCCATAATGACGTCTCGTAACAACTTTTACTTTCCGACTCCCAGTTAGTATGACCATGTTGCCCCAACAGAATTCCGATACTGTCAGGTTTTGCAGCATAAGCATCTTCACATACTTTTGCCGCTTCCCAACCTGGGCGCATCCAAGGTACATAAGCCATCTTTCCACCCCAAACTTTTTCAGTTAAGGCTTCTTGATCTTTACAAGAGGCAATTGCAATAACAGCATTTGGGTGTAAATGGTCAACATGCTTTTCCGCAATCATGGAATGAAGTGGGGTGTCAATTGAAGAAGCACGCGGGTTCAAACAAAAGTTACAATGTTTGTACATGCCAATCATTGCATCTTCGCCAGATGATTTATAACCTGTTACCGGTTGCTTTCGGTAAGCACCGTCTAATGCATTTAATTTACCTTGGTATAAAGAAGAGAAATTTTCTTTCTTCGCAGTTCGTAAATCACCGCCTGAACCTTTCACCCAAAGGACTTCAACCTCTTCCCCTGTTAATGGATCAGTTTCCATTAACTTCGCTGACGTATTGCCACCACCAGTGTTTGTAATGCGTTGATCTGCACCCAAAATGTTTGAACGGTACACTAGGCTATCTAGGGGAGATAACCCCTCAGCGACTTCATCATCCCAGTTGTAATCCACATATAGGTATTTGTCTTTTTTCATTGTCATTCTTTGTCACTCCCACTTAAAAAGGAAATCATGCGATAAATTAAATTATTTCACTCAATACTACCTCCAATTTAAACACAGTCAAGCATTTTCAATCATTTTAAGTCACCACGGGATAAATCAGATAAATTTCAAACAATTCAAGTCAAGCATTGTTTGTGTTATCAATATGAGCGAATAGATCTAATTATGGATTGCAATGGGTGCAACACGATGAAAATGAGAGCTATTTTTTAGCTGTAATTTAGTAAACTTATCTACTTGAGCACTACACTCACAAATACTAACGAGGATAGATTTGACATGAGAAAGGCGTTGCTCTTCTAAGCAGGAGCCAAAATATTTGATTAACAGCAGATCAACATCATAGTTGCCTTCATTAAACCGCATATCGTTTATATCGTCATGGTAATTCATAAACCGGCGGCTTATGTCATCAAGAATTAAAGATGCAACGGCGGCATTTAAAGTTGGTTTGTTCATATAAATTCCCTTTTTAAAATTGATTCAACTTTAAAAAGGCATGAGTAGGGAAAATTTTCACATTACGAAACTAATTAGTGGTGAGACCAACTTTTATATATGGAGAACACCATGAACGAAAACACGAACGTAATTGAATTATTTGGACAACGTCCGCCCATTGCAAACGATGAAGATTTTCTGGTTTTGTTAGATCGTGGCGATGATTACATCTGTTATGTGCGGAACTATATTTCTTCACAAGAGTTTATACTCGTCAGTAACAATATCATAAGCAAACTACCCGAAGAGTTAAGACCTATAACAAATGTGTTTTTATACTCGAACTTTCACGCACTGCGCCAATTTTAGTCAGACGTTCGACGGTACATCTTAGAGTCGGAGAACGGTTTGAAAATGTTCTATTTGTATTTCGATAGCTCAATAACCAGTTTCTTTGACAATCTCTGACTACTAGCCAGCAATGTATTTTGCTGGCTTTTCTTGTTCACTATAAACATTCGTTCAAAAATAATGAACATGACAATTTATTGAACAAACCTCTTGCTTTATGTTCAATTTATATTATTGTTCAATATTAATGAACAAAATTATTTATTGAACATCATGTTAGAAAAAGAATTAATTCACAATGCTATCGATAACTTAAATAAGCAAACTGGTTTAGGTATCGATTATCGTGTTTTTGAAGACGGAAATATCGATGGTGAGTTGGTATTGCCTAATGTACAACAACGATTGCACGTCGAATGCAAGAAGTGGCTAAACAAAGCTAACATACAAAAGTACCTTGCAGAATTAACAGTAAAAGACCTGAGCACTGATGTTGTATTAATTACTGAGTATATCAATCCAAATCAGGCTACTCGGTTAAAAGATCATAAAGTACCTTTCATAGATTTAGCAGGAAATGCCTATATCAATACCCCTCCTGTTTATATCGATATTCAAGGTAAAAAGCCGGAAAAGCCGACTCAAGAAATAACTTTGGCAAAACAACTAGGAAAAGCATTTCAACCTAAAGGTATGAAGGTGGTGTTTATGTTGTTAGCTCATCCTGAATTATTGAAAGAACCAATGCGCACCATTGCTGAGACAGCAGAAGTTGCTCTCGGTACAGTTAAGCAAGTGATCGACGATTTACTCTATCAAGGATTTATTGTTCAAAAAAACACTCGTAACAATAAGAACGCTATCAAAGAAATGATCAATCCGCAGGAATTACTCGACAAGTGGTTAGACGCATACCCAACAACCGTTGAAGCTAAACTAAATAAAGAAGTTTACACCACTGACAACTTAGAGATATTAAGGACTTTAGACCTCACCGACACTAATGCTTTGTGGGGCGGCGAATATGCAGTTGAACTATGCGACAACTACCTAAACGCAAAAGACTATCTGCTATATGTTCAGCCAGAGCATAAAAATCAAATTTTGAAAACTGCGAGGCTGCGTAAAGCTAAAACTAACGAAATTCTAAATAAAACTACTGCAAGAGTAATTCTTGCTGAACCACCTTTAGGGATCAGAAAGATAGAAGGTAAACAAGATAATATGGCGCATCCATACTTTATTTATGCAAACCTACTCGCTAGCCTAGAGCCGAGGAATATTGATGCAGCAAGGAAGTTTTATGAAAACCACATCGCTTAATGTTGTTGGCAAGCTACTAGAAGGACTAGTAGAGCTTTATCAAATTATTTCTAGCCATACAGACGCTCTAGATATCCCATACTTAGTTGTTGGCGCAACAGCTAGAGACATCATTTTACATCACGGTTTTGGAGCGGCTATTGAGCGCGGTACACGTGATGTAGATTTTAGTATTCGAGTTAGGCCGCATCAGCATAGTGGCGGTTTGGCACCAAATGAGTCAGAGAGAAGATACTGGCTAAACTATAAAACCGTGGCCAAAAACAGTTGACCACTACACATAGTATTCGACAAAAAGACGCGATGGATATTTACTATCTAACCAAACATTACTCAAAAAACAAAAAAACACCAAAAACTACTACAAAGCCACTACAAAACCACCGTATATATGAAACATTGTCGAAACCGCCAAAGCCAAGGGTTTGACGCCTTCGATTAAATCCTGATTGGCCTAAACGAACACTGCTACTCAGAGCTAGAGATCGAAAATTTAGTGGTCTGAAATGTAAACCTTAAGTGTTGATCACCAGACGTTTACTAAGGGCCTCTTCCGTGAGAAATAAAGTAAATCGGTAATGGCTCAGTTATTCGTCGGTCATATTAAGATTTATAAGAGCTAAGTATTTATATTGGATACCAGATAGCATTTCGCTTTCTAGCAATAACTGCGTAAATAGCTAAGGCAATAAATACAATAGAAGGCACTGCTGAAGGCACTTCATATGCGATATGGTAATAAGTCGCACCAATCATTATCGGAATGAGTCCTGTTGCCGCCAATGCAGTCCACTTGCGAATAAACATCGCAAGACCGGCAAGTAACTCTGCTAGGCCAATAAAGTAACCAAACCACTCTGGCAGCCCCATTTTTGCAAAGCTTACATGAAGCTCAGGTACTCCAGCAAGTTTGGCGGCGCCAGCCATTATCATCGATAGTCCTAGTAAGACAAATGGCAACCAAGACAAGGTTATTTTCAATTTATTCATAAATTCCTCAATTCATTGTTAATTTCAATAAGGAAAGTTTAATTAAATGAGTCGATAATATATATTGATAATATTTTATACTCTTGATTAGAGATATTTATCATGATTACCATTGACCAATTAAAAGTTTTAGAGGCTATTGCAGAAGAAAAGTCGTTAAGGGCCGCTGCAAGTAGATTGCACAAAACCCAACCCGCTTTGAGCCACTCAGTTAAGCAACTTGAAGTGCAATTAGGCTTAGCGCTTTTTACTCGTGATAGTTATAGATTAAGCTTAACTAGCGCTGGAAAATCAATATATCAAATGGCTCAAAAAGCCCTACGAGATGTGTCCCAAATTGAGCAATACGCAAATCATCTAAATCAAGGAAATGAAGCAAACATTGTTATTGCGGTTGAAGCGGCTTTCCCTATTGAGCCGCTGTTTTCTGCATTTGAACAAGTTCACAATAATTTTCCTTCAACGCAACTTTCAATAACACAAGAATATGTGACTGGTGCATTGCAACTTGTCTCAGAAGGAAAAGCGCAAATAGCAATAACGGCTGCCCCTTTAGACTACTTATCCAAGTTTAGTGGGCTTATTGCAATAGAACTATCCAAAGGTGAAATGGTTAATGTCGCTACCCCACAATTGCTTGATAAATATAAACCATTTAATTCAATAGAATCTTTGATAAATGAAAATCAGATCATTGTTAAAGATACAGGCGAAATAACCAAAGACGTAGAATTAAACACACAGTCTGGCCAAAGCTGTTGGTACGTGAATAACTTTGAAGCGAAATTAAAACTAATTTGTCATAACTTAGGATGGGGAATGCTACCGAGACATTTGGTATCCCAACACATTATTTCTGGAACCTTGCAAGAAATTAAAGTTGCAGATAAAGAAAGCTCAATGACTTTTCCATTTTGCCTAGTGAAAAACAAATCACATCTTCTAGGCCCTGTAGCGACTGAAATTTGGCGCACCCTATCAGAACTTGATTTAGAAGAATAACTATTATTTTGTGTCTAAGGTGAGTCAGTAAATGAGAAAAATAAAGAGGAAGACCTAGAAATTTTGCTCTTTGAGCTATTCATTATTTCTAAGTCTTTTGAAATAGCTAAGGTTCAAATAAACACAATAGGACCTAATGCAATTAATATAAAAAGGCTAGTTTGTATTAGACGTCAAATAATTTTGCACGGACCTTGCCGCCAATTACCTGTACTAAATTTGTACACACCCACCAATTTAATTTTTCAAATTACTTGAGGATTTGTGATTAAAAAGCACACGTCATTGCAAAAACGGCCCAATGTTATGCGCCACTAATCTAACATCGGGTAATGGGCTTCGCCCCACATCGCGCCGGGGTTATCCATCATAATATCGATGAGTATGGGGGACAGTTTTGATAGAAAATTGACTGCGTCTCGGAGTTGCTCGCGGTTTGCCGAGCTATTCCAGGTGGCACCGCCGTGGATAATTTGATTTCGAAGGGTGTACAACCTCGCTAAAATCACAGTTAGCAGTGCAGGGCTGTCATTGCGTGATAGTGCTTTATTTGCTTTGGATTTTGCTGCAGAAAATTTGTCCCGCCATTCTTGCTCGGTGATCTTGCCATTATGGTGATCCCAAAACGGTTGGAACACATATTGATTGTCAATTAAGAGTCGAATACTAGAGGTAAACTCACTCCAAAGTAACTGATGGAGTTGTTGGTTTTTATCTAAACCGCAGAGTTTTTTTATAAAGAGTTGGAAGGTTTCTAATTCACTAAATTTTGAGGATTCTAGGCCCTGAGCGTAGGCGGCGTTAAACGATATCCAAAGAAAAACAAACTGTGCATCTTTGTCGTCGTCACATTGCTCGGCTTTATTGAGCCAAGACAAGGCTCGGTGAACGCGCAAACCATGGGCATCTGGAAACCCGTGTCGAAGTAAACGCTGTTTATCCTTTAACAATTGATAATTCATAAATTCCCTTTGCTATCAACCAAACTGCTACTTTTGATTAAACGCCTTTTCTTTATTGTAAGCAACACCCCATTGGTATTTTTAATTGCTTTTAAACCTAATTAATATTTATAAAAGGCTAATTATTGAATTGAGTTACGCTATCATTTTACGTGTCACTTTAAACTATTTAGGTGTCTTTTAATCAGAAAACACTGCGCTTAACCGACATATGAGTGTGCTCATCTATTACATCCGTCAAACCACTAATAGGGTTTGTTTACTTATAATGTAGCTTTAAAATCTTTGTTGCTGCCCCACGTTAAGCGCGTAAAGCCATAACTGCCGTAAAAATCGTTTTAAATCTCCCAACGCCCTATGTGTTCAAAGAAGCTATCCAGCCCCTGACAGTCCATTCTGAATGTCGCCTATTTTGCTGTTTGAATCCAATGGCAGTCCTCTAATTTTTAGCGGTTATCAACAATAGAAAGTTAAACCAATGGGAACGGTGGAGTGGAGTTGATTTGTTATTAACTTTGTTTGGTCGCATTAGCCTACTTGAGGTTAGTTCTGACTCTCTTACCCTGTGTATTTTAGGGACAAACTTAAGATCGAATAACTGCAGGTAACGTCAACAAACTGAGGCTTCATCACATTGCGGAAATAAATAAAAAGCAGCCTCAACCCAAAGATGATGTCTATATATATTATACAGAACAATAAATAGCCAAATTTACATTAGCGCGTTATATTTAGGTCTAAGGTGTTGATTTTATGTCCACCAATGTTTAGGGACAAATAAATGTTTTTGCAATCAAGGGTTAATAACATGTGTTTTCTTAGAAAATACCAGTGGTTAATTATCTTTTTAGTGCCATTTTATGCACAGGCCATTGATGTTAATTATTGTGTCGACCCAGACTGGATGCCTTACGAAGCAATGGTAAATGGCCAGCACAAGGGTATTTCTAAAGAATATAAGCAGTTGTTTCAGGAAAATAGTACGATTAATTTCAACCGTATTCCTGCGAAGTCTTGGAATGAAGTCACTGAATTTCTAAAAGCAGGAAAGTGTGAACTCACTTTGATGTTAAATCGTTCGTCTGAACGAGAGCAATACCTTGATTTTACTATGCCCTACTTTTTTGGTCCTAATGTATTAGTTACAACAAATAATCGCCCTTACGTTCAAAATATTTCAGCCGCTGCAGGAATGAAAATTGGTGTAGTCAAAGGTTACCGATTGGTCAGCTACATGGAGCGATTCCATCCCAACTTGCAGGTAACCCTGCTTGATAGCGAACTCAATGGCTTATTAGCTGTAGCAGATGGTGAAATAGATGTTTACGTTGGTTCCCTCTTATCAATAACCAGTAAATTAAAACAGCATAATATTGCTAACTTAAAAATAAACGGCTGGGTAGCAATTCAAGACGAACTCAGAGTTGGCGTAATCAAATCTCGCTCAGCTGAATTATTGCCAATACTTAATAAAGTCATTGACCAAATTCCAGTGCAGGTCCATAACGACATACTTAATCGGTGGAGTAATACCCTAGTCGTTACCGAAACCGATTATACTTTGGTTAGAATGATCACTCTTGGCGCTGTCTTATTGCTGCTAATTTTAGGATGGCGATTCCAAATATCGAGAAAAGTTACCGCTACCTTAACGAAAAAAAACGCGCAGTTACAAAAAATGAGCGCCAAGTTAGAAGAGTCTAACCGACAGCTAGAGTATATTTCTTACCATGACAATTTAACTGGCCTTTATAACCGTCATTACTTCTTAACCACGTTTAATCACCTTTTTAATGACATGCAAAGGCAATCGCATGATGCTTCTTTGATGTTAATTGATATCGACTTTTTCAAACAAATCAATGACAAGTATGGTCATAATGCAGGTGATGAGGCATTAACGCATTTGGGTAAATTATTGAAAAAGGCCATTCGCTCAGGTGATGTCCCTGCCCGCTGGGGTGGTGAAGAATTTGTCGTGCTTATGCCTTCTACGACAGAAAACGACGTCAAACAGGTCGCAGAACGATTAATTCAAAACATTGAAAGTTATCAGTTTCCGATTATTGCAAAACTGACAGTAAGTATAGGTGTGTCGCAGTTCCGAGCCGACGACACCATTAAAACATGGTTAGAACGGACCGACAAAGCGCTTTATCAAGCTAAAGAGCAAGGGCGGAATCGAATTAGATATAGTGCTTAACCCCTTTTTAAACAACATATAATATTAACGAGAAACGTGTTTGTTGACCCAACGCTTAGATCTTTTCTAACATTTGCTTTAAAAGCCTCCCAAGTTAGTGTGTACACACTTTTAACACGGAATAATAAAAACAGCCGCTTTAGTAGTCATCAATAACAAAGTGAGCAACTTACCCTACCTTTCCATTTAACTACCAGTATCCACTAAGCCTAGCTGAGTTTGTAAATACTCCATTTGTAAATACTGCGGTATAAGTACTGCTGAGCGTATGTATTTACTACCGCTAGTTTCTAGCCAAACCATCCGGTTAGTTTCAATTAAGTCGTGCACTTTTACGGTGACGTTTGCGTTCATAACAAAAGTGTAGCGAGGTAACGCAAAAAAATTTAAGGGTTTAGCAAGCCTGTTTGGTTTAATAACTTCAAGCTAATAATAAATGACACTCACCTCGGTGCTTTTTGTCATTTAGCATCTTTCGATTTAGAACGATTATTACGCTACGCGTTTGGTCCATTTTATGAGAAAACTAACAATGAATAAAAATAAAGTTACCCTCGCGGTTGTCACCAGTTTACTGGCGTTAAGTGCGTGTAATAGTAATCAACAGGCTCAAAACACTCCAAGTACATCAAAAAAAGCGCCTGTTTATTGGCAGGACTTGAGTGTTTTTAAAGTTAATACCGAAGCGCCACGCGCGACTTTTTTGCCCTACGATGCTGAATCAAAATTAGCAGCGGATGATTACCAAACCTCTCCGTATTACAAACTGTTAAACGGCAATTGGAAATTTAATTGGTCGGCAAACCCTAGTTCAGTTCCCGCTGGTTTTTTTGACCCCAGTTTTGATGTCTCAAATTGGGATGAATTACCCGTGCCAAGTAATTGGCAAATGCATGGTTACGATTATCCGATATATACAAATAGACAATATCCGTTCCCTAAAAATCCACCATTTGTCCCCGAGGATGACAACCCAACAGGTGCTTATCGTACCAATTTCACTGTGCCAACCGATTGGGACGGGCAGCAAGTATTTATCCACTTTGGCGGCGTTAACTCAGGATTTTATCTCTATATAAATGGCCAAGAAGTCGGTTATAGCGAAGGCTCTAAGACGGCCGCTGAGTTTAATATTACGCAATACCTCAAACCTGGTGAAAACGTACTTGCCGCTAAAGTTATACGTCATACCGACGGTAGCTATATGGAAGACCAGGACTTTTGGCGTGTCAGTGGTATCGAACGCGATGTGTATTTACATACCGCACCGAATACCCATGTAAGGGACTTCTTTGCCAAAACAACACTAGTGAACAACTACCGCGATGGTGTGCTTAATCTAACAATCGATGTCGCCAATAAAAATCAATCGGCCCAGTCTGTTGATTTGGTTGTGAAAGTCAAAGATGCGAGTGGCAAGGTGGTCGCCACCGACAAAAATACGGTTATTGTTCTGGCAAATAAACAGCAAACCGTTGAGCACAAAATAGTATTAAACAATATTAAAGCTTGGTCAGCTGAGTCTCCAAACTTATATCAATTATCGATTAGCACTGAATATAACGACGGCACACCAACTCAACACATAGGTGAGCAAATTGGCTTTAAAACGGTTGAGTTAAGCAAAGGTCAGTTTTTGGTTAATGGCCAACCTGTTTTATTTAAAGGCGTAAACCGTCACGAACATGACGAGCGCACAGCACATGTCGTTAGTAAAGAAGCCATGTTGGCTGATGTTAAAATGTTAAAAGAAAACAACATTAACGCGGTTCGAACCTCGCATTATCCTAACGACCCTTACTTTTATCACTTGGCCGATAAATACGGTTTATATATTATCGATGAAGCCAATATCGAAACACATGGATTTGGATATTCGCCAAAAGATACACCTGCTGCAAAACCTGAATTTGAAGGCATGCATTTAGACCGATTAGAACGTATGGTTGAACGAGATAAAAATCACCCTTCTATCACGTTTTGGTCAATGGGCAATGAAGCCGGCGATGGGATCAATTTTGTTAAAGGTTATGACTGGATCAAACAACGCGACAATTCGCGTTTAACCATATACGAACGTGCCGAGCAGCAATCTAAATACACCAAAGAAAAGCACGTACACCAAGACGCTGTTACTTGGATGTATCGGACAGTCAAAAGGCTTAAAAAAGAATATATCAACCAATACCCAGAACGCCCGTTTTTCTGGGTGGAATACTCACATGCGATGGGTAATTCAAATGGTAACTTTAAAGAGTACTGGGACTTTGTTCGCGCAGAACGTCAAATGCAAGGCGGGTTTATCTGGGATTGGATGGATCAAGGTCTGATTAAAAAAGATGAAAACGGTAATGAATTCTGGGGTTATGGCGGAGACTTCGAACCTGAAGGCGTTCACAATGCTGGCAACTTTGTATTAAATGGCCTAATTAACCCAGACAGAACACCACACCCAGGGTTGTTTGAAGTTAAAAAAGTGTATCAAGATCTGCATTTTTCAAAAGTAGGTAAAACAACTTACCAGCTCTATAACGAAAACTTTTTTGTCGACACGTCAAGCTACAACATGACTTGGCGTTTGATTGAAGATGGTGTTGTTATTAAAACTGGGCAAGTTGACACAGTTGCACAACCTCAAAGTAAAGTTCGTTTTGATTTGGCCAAACAACTGCCTAAATTAAAGTCGAATAAAGAATATTTTATAAATTTCTATGCGACAGCTAAAGGCACACACCCGTTACTTGAAAAAGGCCATTTGCTTGCCAGTGATCAGCTTATGTTGCAAAAAGGCAAAACGTCTACATTTGTAACTAAGGGAGCAGCAAACGTAAAAGTCGCTCAAGATCCTAACCAAACGGCTGTCATTGCCGGTGATGCAAAACTGAAATTTGACCAGGCTGGTTATTTAACGTCTTACCAATACAAAGGTACAGAGATGTTAAAAGAAGCCCTTAAATTTAACTTATGGCGTGCACCTACAGATAACGACTTTGGTGGTACAAACGGTTTAGTTAAACGTGGCAAGCTTTGGAAAACAGCAACCGAGAACCAGAAAAGTCTTGGTCTGAAGGTCGTTTCCTCTGACGCTAACCTGGTTGTTTTAGAACAGGTTGTGGATCTCGCAGAAGCCGATTCGTCGGTTACTTACCAGTATACGATTAACGGTCAAGGCGAAATCAAAGTTGATGTCAATTTTGACTTTGCTGGCGATGCCCGTGTGAAGATTGTAAAAACAAAACCAAATGGTAAAACATTCAAGGTTGATAAATACAGTGAGATCCCTCGCATTGGCACAAACTTCCAAATGCCAGTTAACTTCGACCAAGTTACCTACTACGGTAGAGGGCCACACGAAAACTATTGGGATCGTAAAACCTCAGCCTTTGTCGGTATTTACCAAGGTGAAGTTAAAGACATGGCGTTTGATTATATTCGTCCGCAGGAAAATGGAAATCGCAGTGACATTCGCTGGGCAACCTTAACCAATAAAGATGGCGTTGGTCTTAAAATTATTGGGAATTCCGTGTTTGACTTTAGTGCCCATCATCAACCACAAAGCGATTTTGACCCGGGCGATAATAAAGCCCAGCGTCATTACACTGAGATTAAAAAGCGTGACTTAGTTAACGTAAATGTTGACTACAAGCAAACCGGTGTTGGTGGTGATAATAGCTGGGGGGCAAAAGCGTGGGAGCAGTATCGATTAAATGCTAAAGACTATAGCTATTCGTTTACATTATCTCCAATTGACTCTGTGGAGCCGTATAAGGCAGAGCAGACGATAAAAATAGGGACACATAACGAACTTTAATCGGACGTTATCAAAACACTTTAGGCCACACATAATGAAAGTTATGTTGTGGCCTTTTTTATTGCACTATTTAATGTAATAACATACCGAATGGCTGGGCGATCTGATGAATGCTCTAGTCGCACTGCATTCGCAATATCCTGCGTTTCCACAAAATTAGTTACAGACTCAAAACTAAGCGCCCCCTTGCATAAAGCTAAAGGACGTTTGCTGAACATTGAGAAAATATAGTGACTTTTAGGCGCTAAGTTGACCCAAACGACTAATCGTTTTTAACCACTGTATTATCTGATACTTCTTTTTTAAACCCTTTTAACGCCGCACCTAAGTCGCTACCAACTGATTTAAAACGTTTTGTACCAAACAATAAGACAACAATAATGGCAACTATCACGAGTTGCCACACACTTATACCTGAAAAACCCATAAAAACTTCCTCTAATTAAATAACGACTTATCGCTGACAAAAGCGATGTTAAACGCTCAAACAGGTATGCCGAGCAGATAACGTATTACCACCTGAATTATGCCGGTGACAATTTGCTTGTAAATTTTCTCTATTAATCACCTCGGAAAAAACCTAGGTGCTCAGAGAAGATTATTTACCATTTAGTGGTGATGCCGGCGGTAACGGAACTGAATTTTTTGCGCGCCAATCCACTAATTTTGTTAATAACTTTTGTTTTATTTTTAAATGACTTTTGGAAATATCCACTCGCTCTGACGGATCGTTTTCGAGATCAAATAATTCCACTTTGCCACTTAACAAAAATTGAATAAGTTTATACTGGCCTTCTCGAACGGCGGAAACAGGTCCATGTTTATATGCGGTGTTTATATGCCAAAAAATTGGTTTTTGTTGATACGGTTGACCAAACATTAATGGTGTAAAGCTACTCCCGTCGAGTTCACCCGTGTAATCTTGCACACCGGCAAGATCTAAAAAGCTAGGGAAATAGTCTAAAACCGACACCAGATTTTCATGCCGTGTCGCGGAAATTTTGCTCGGCCAGTTGGCAACCATTGGGACTTTAACCCCTCCTTCATAAATCGAGCCTTTAGCGCCCCTTAAGCGTGTGTCTGTTGATTGTATAGAATTAAAGCCATTATCCGACGTAAATATAATTAATGTATTTTCACGTAAACCACTCGATTCTAAAAAGTCGACGAGTCGGCCAACATTCTGATCTAAAGACTCCACTAACGTGCCATATGCCGCAAGTTCGCGTTTTGCCTTTGAGTCTCTTCCAGTTAACTGTTCTTTCTCTTTGTTTTGGTATTTTTTTAGTAACTCTTCACTTCTAGGAATACTTGGCCTATGCGGGGCGTAAAAATGCAGATTTATAAAAAATGGGCTGTCAGCGTTTTTCCCCATAAATGCAATAGCTTCGTCTGTTAGACGGTCAGTTAGCCATTGGTCGTCGGGTTTTTCGTTGATAAAGGGATTTTTAAATGGTGCTATGTACCCGCCGCTTTTTGACTTATATCCCTCAGTATAACCACGCGCAGGATCCCCCCACCACGACCCGCCAACATTGAGGTCAAACCCCCTCGCCTGCGGATAATAAATAGAATATTTATTTTTATGGTCGTTCAACCAACTCAAATCGCCATTTTTTGGCTGACTTAAATTATCATCAAATGGGTAGTTAACTTCTACTGACGGATCAGGGCCCACGATATGCCACTTTCCTAAATGCGCTAATTTATAACCGGCTTTTTTAAGGGGTTCAGAATATACAGTATGCTCAAGTTGCACCGTGCCACGGGAGAAAATACTGGTCTTGTTATTTCCTTTTTCTAAAACAGGGACACCATAAACTTGAGTTTTAAAAGACTGTTTTCCGGTTAACAATGCCGCCCTTGCTGGGGAGCAGGTAGGATAGGAATATGCATTGTCAAAAACTTGTCCTGAATTAGCTAATGCGTCGATGTTTGGCGTTTCAACCCATTTAGAACCGTTGTAACCAACGTCACCCCAACCGAGGTCGTCGGCCATAATAAATATAATGTTAGGTTTAGCTTCTGCGTGACTTAAGTTCATCGCAAAATAGCCCGCGATAAAAACAACTATCAAACTAGAAAATATTTTCATTACCACTTTCCCATATACGTAATATCGACTCTGAAACGTTTCAAAATATTCATCAGAGGTTGTGCCATATTAAGGTTCTAACCTACGTTTAAACCTCTGCTTTATCGTTTTAATTAGCACGATAAAAGAAAACTCACAGAGACATTGGCGTACCTCTGTGAGTTTAAACCCAGCTGTTTAAAGACTAAAGCTGTCTTGTTATTCGCCTAAAGCCGGTTTCCAAGGGGCACCATATTTTGGAGCCTTAGGGTTTTCTCTTAAAAATTTAGCGTCATTTTGCTGATACCATTGATGCAATGTCTTTTTCATTTCCGCAACTTTTGTTGGATATTCAGCCGCTAAATCAGTCGTCTCAGCCTTATCTTTAGTAATGTTAAACAGCTGAAGTTTGCCATCTTCAAACCGTTCTATGAGTTTCCAATCGCCTAATCGAATCACTGCCCCAGGGAAACCACCTTGATTTGAATAATGTGGATAATGGAAAAACAACGGACGTTCTGCTGAATTTGTTTCGCCATTTATGACAGGTAATAAGCTCTCACCGTCAATTGGGCCAACACGTTTGGCGTCAATACCTAGTAAGTCGTAAAGCGTCGCTGAGATGTCCATGCTAACGGCTGGAACCGAGGTTGACTTACCATTTGATTCGGAACCTGGAACACTAATAATGAAAGGTACACGAATACCGCCTTCATATAACCAGCCTTTACCGCCTCTAAGCGGTAAACTTGATGTTGAATGCGCTTCACCTATAGATAAACCACCATTGTCTGATAACAAAATTACTATGGTGTCGTCTCTTAGGTTTTTGGCTTTTAGTGAATCCACAAGTCGGCCGATGTTTTCATCAACCTTTTCGACCATCGCAGCATATGTTGGGTTCGTTTGCACAACACGATTTAATTGTGGTTTATCCGTTGGCCAAATTTGTTCAACTTGAGCAAACTCTGGTGTTTTATCTAGTTGAGAAAAACGTTCACGATACTTATTAACAAGCTTCTTTGGCCCTTGCAATGGCGTATGAACAGAATAGTAAGACATCATTAGGAAAAATGGCGCGTCACTTTTTGCATACCCATCGACCAAATTGATGGCTTCGTTGGTTAAGCGATCCGTAAGGTATTCACCATCTGGGCCACTGGTTAAACGTGGATTTTTATAAGGCGCAAAATAACCCCCACTTGGCGACCCCGCGGCATGGCCGGCAATATTAACGTCAAAACCATAAAACTCTGGCCACATTTGCTCTGTTTGCCCTAAATGCCATTTACCAATAAACGCAGTTTGATAACCCTCACCTTTTAAAACGCTGGCGATAGTGGAACCTTGCTCCGGTAATTTTTCGACAAAGGAAGCGGGTTTAAATTTGCCTTCGCGATATTTATGTCGACGGCTTTTGTTACGGAAGAAGTCTGTCGTGCCAATTGCCGTTGGATGTTTGCCGGTGATCAACGCAGCTCTTGTGGGGCTACAAACCGGACTTGCGGCATAACCATCGGTAAATAACAGACCTTCACTGGCGAGCTTATCCATACTTGGTGTTGAATATAGTGTATCTGGATTATAAGCCGCGACGTCAGCCCAGCCTAAGTCATCAACCAAAATTAACAAAACATTGGGTTTCTTTTTTGTTTCTATTTCTGTTGTCGGTTGCGAAAGACAACCGGCTAATCCAGATACAAAAAGGCCACCTAAAACGAATTTAAATACAGTATTAATAACGCTATCCTCCAAGGCTTCAGACTAAACCCATCACACATTGGTTTTAGGTTTGCGTTAATTGAGGCTGAAACTCACATTGTAATTGATAAATAATTGCTAAATCATTTGAGGGTTTGGTAACAAAACGGTCACCAAACCTCGATAAATATCTAAAAAAAAACGCTTTTATTCCTTAAATGCCGTTTTTACGCTATTTAAGTTAACCCCAAATAATGATTTGGAAATAACATCCAATTGCGCTTCCGGCCCTTGAATATGGTAAGTCGTTTGGATGTGTCTAACCGATTGACCGGGTTTTAGCGCCGCGGCAGGCGATGAGGTTTCCAGCTCATAAAACGGCCCTAATGGCGCAACGCCAGGCTCAGGGGAACCATCATTGTATGAATTAATGACGTCACCTGCATAAGGCTGATCTTGCAGTTCCCACATCGAATTTACATAGCCATTTGGTGCGGCTTGTTGATTATATGTAACAATATTAAGTACTTGCCCCGTTGCGTCATAACTACCTGCGATGCCTTTAGACCGTTTATCGCTAATACCAATTTTTCCGCGTTTTGTACCATCGCCTTTAAAGAACAATTCACTGTCGGTGACTTTAAGGTAATCCGCTGGCACTTTACCAAAGTAAGCGTCATTCACTTTTGCGCCATATTTTGATTCTGGGCCAGATTCAAACGGGATCACAACCGTTGTCTCAGGTGATGGGTTATACATGCCTAAGATCCAAATAGACACAAGACCGGTTTCTGCAGTCCAGGTATTTTGACCACGATTTGTCACGCGATTGTCCGTCTTATAGGCAACCACTTTTAAACTGTCATCTAGGTTAATGCCAAGTGATTCGCTTACCTTACCTTTACTCAGCAATTCAACGGTACGTTCAATTCCAACATCAAATTCAGTGCCGCTGTAGTTAACCAAAGTCGCTTCGTGAGCAAACTTAACTGACTGTTCATTTTTAGTAACGATACTAAATGCTTCGGTATCGATTACCGCAGGTGTCTTCCAATCTGAAAATTCAAATTTGTCACCGAGTTTAAAGAACAGGCCAAACTGTCCGCCTTCAGGACCAAACCAAAAACGCTCTTCACCACCAAAAATGTATATATGATCTTCTAGTTTGCCCTTCTGCTCTTCGGCAGTTAAAAATCCATTGGCGATAACCGGACGGTTGATCCAACCAAAACTTGGACCAGAATGTTGATCGAAAGATGAGGTCATGACTCGACCTTGATACTCAGGCGCAATCGCAACGGCGGCGTCGCCATTAGACAACATAACAATGTTTGTGTGTTCTTTCATAAATGCTACATCGTCGGCAAACGGGCCTTTTTGCTCTGTGCATCCGGTTGCAATCGCACAACTGATCAAACCGAGACACACAGATTTTGTCAAAACAGATAAATTCATATTTTTTTCCATTGTTAAGGCGAATCGAGCGAGCAAAGTAACTCTTCATCGCGCTAACCTATTGGTCAGCGCTGTTGCAAGTTTCCGATCCAACTTTTCGTCAATATTCATTGCTGAATTATTTCAGCTTTCCAAAGGTGACCTTACTAAATTAACCGGCTCATCTATTAGATGCACGTTAACGTGCCGCTAACTGCAATAGCACAAAGCAAGCAGCAAACACGAGGTTTAGGTCATAGAACCATTTTCAAAATGGCAAATTCATAATGTTATAAACGGTTTGATCTATAACGTTTTAACAATTGCTCCATCTCAGCCACAACTTCTGGGTATTGGTTGTATAGATTTGTCGTTTGATTCACGTCAGCATCGAGATCATACAATTGTGCAGGTGGTGCATCCGCTTTAATCTTGCCATTTACAATGTCACTATTAGGTGTATTTACTAACGTTGTGACAGCAGGTCCACCCCAGGCATGTTGATGTGGCTTTGAGCCTTTAAAGCCACCGTCATTCTGTGCTCCGATGTACATCCATTTACCTTTGCGTAAACCAACATGAGTTGCTTTTCTAGGAGTTACTATCATTTCAGTGCGCAGAGGCGTTGTCGCTTCACCTAAAATTGCTGGTAGCATATTAATACTGTCATTACTGTTATCTGCGCTTAATGGATGTCCTGTTAATGCAGCAAATGTCGCAAACATATCCACATTGTTGAGCATTTGGTTTGACACACTTCCGGCTTTTATTTTGCCAGGCCACCAAGCAATAAATGGCACTCGATGCCCACCTTCCCAAATACCAAACTTAGATCCTAAAAGATCACCATTGATTTGATGGCCTTTAGCAGCGGCATTACGTCCGCCTAAATTAAACATCCCACCATTGTCGCTGGTGAAGATAACTAAGGTATTATCTGCAACACCGGCTTCTTCTAAACTCGCCATAACTTGGCCGACTATCCAATCTAACTCTTCGACAAAGTCGCCATATAGCCCACTTTCGCTTTTGCCTTGAAAACGTTTAGCTGGGGTAAAAGGGTGATGGACATGGGTTGTGGCTAGATACATAAAAAATGGATTACCATCTCGGGCTTTAATCCAGTCGGTTGCTTTTTCTGTAATTGTGGTGCCAACACTATAATCGTTGTATAGAGAATGTGCTTCTGCGCCACCTTTAAACATATTTGCGGTACGTTGGGCTGCTTCCGCTGGAATGGGTGTAATAGGAGTCGCGTCTTTATGAACTTTATGCTTGGGCGGTCGGCCGAGATAAACTAACGGATCTTCGGGATCCCATCCAATAATCTGATCATTTTCAACATAAACATAAGGCGGTGCGCTGTTGACAACGGGAACGCCAAAATAATAATCAAAACCGAGTTCGAGTGGACCAGGGCGCAGCGGTTGTTGCCAGTCGTTTTTCCCTTCACCAAAACCTAAATGCCATTTACCTAATACTGCGGTATCGTAACCTTTGTTTTTAAATATATCCGCGATGGTCGTGGTATCAGGATCGATAAGCAACGGTGATTCTATCGGTGCAGGTCCCCATATTCCTTTGCCATTATTTGCCCTCAATGGGTACTCACCAGTCATTAACCCGTATCGAGAAGCGGTACAAACAGCAGAAGCGGAATGGGCGTCAGTGAACTTAACACCTTGTTTTGCAAGTTTATCAATATTTGGCGTTTCCAACTTTGTTGCACCGTAAGAGCTTAAGTCCCCATATCCTAAATCATCAGCAAAAATAAAAACCACGTTTGGTTGTTTACCGCCTTGATTTTGGGCTTGTTGAGAACTCAATAGTTCAGTCTTATTTACCGCTTCACAAGCCGTTAATGTCAAAGCGACAGTTGCAACTAAACCTGCTAACCTCATGTACGTCATGTTTTCTCCAAATAATTTGTTACACAGCACCTTGTTAAACAGCACTTTCTTACACAGCACTTTCCACACAACACTTAGTGTATTTTTATTTATTAAAGCACAGTACTTTTAGATTTCAAAGCCTTAAAAAGTTAGATACAGGGTTTTGTATATAAATAAAAACACAAAAACAAAATAGTGACTTAGTCATAAAAATGTCATTACCGCCAACTGACTTTATAACTGTCATTAAATTTCCTGAGCGACGTCTTATACGACCGACTGCAGCGCTTTGAGTTGCTCAGGTTTAGAAAGTGTCGAGAAATCCAAGGACATTAATTTATGCACTCGCCGCTCAATGCTTTCCATAACTTGATAAAAAGCATGTTTAAATTCACTTTCTGTACCATCAAGTTTTGATGGGTCCGTTAATTCCCAATGCACTTTTAAAGTATCGTCAAACCAATGAGGACAAACTTCCGCCGCGGCACTGTCACATACAGTCACGACGATATCGGGTTTAATATCTTCGAAGTCATCCCAAGACTGACTTTTCAATTTGTCAGTTGCTATGCCCTTTTCTGCTAAGTACTTAATCGACAGTGGATGTACTTCACCAACGGGCTGACTTCCTGCACTAAATGCTCGGTACTTACCTTGAGCTAACTGATTGGTGATCGCTTCGCTCAAAATGCTCCGACACCTATTGTGGGTACAGATATATAAAATATTCATATGTGTTCTCAGTTTGGTACTTAGCCTATTTAATCATTGATATAGCGCTAATGATCAAATGGTTAAGCTATATATAAAGAGCACCTCTAAAGCGCCCTTTGTTCTCTGATCAAATATTGTAAAAATACTATTTCTTTTTCTTAACCCACCAGCGATCAATTTTTTGTGGATTTTCCATTGGTGGCACCCGCTGATCTCGACCGATTTGATGAACATCCCCAAGTTCCTCTCGTGCGTATTGAATATCTGCATCAAAAGACGCCACTATGTCTGGGTGCAAATTGGCCACATCGACTTTTTCACCTCGATCGGTTTTTAGATCAAACAACATGTTTTGAGCAACTTCTGTGTGAACACGGCCACCGGAGGAGTTTTCATGCCAAAATGGTTGGTCGGCAATTGTGCGCGGAAGATGCAGTTTCCAACGACCTTTACGGATAGCTTGAAGATTGGTGCCGTTGTAGTAATAAAGCACGTCATGAGGACTATTTAGGCTCTTACCACGCAGAATATTTAACGTATTGACGCCATCTAACTTTCTATCACTTGGCAACTCTGCCCCAGCAATTTCAGCTAAAATCGGGAATATATCCATGGATGTCATAGTAATGCTGGAATCCTGGCCTGCCGGAATGACACCTGGCCACTTAAATAAGGCCGGAACAATATGCCCGCCTTCCATCGTGGTGTACTTTCGGCCGTTTAGTTCACCATTACTCCCCGCAAAATTCGCGCCGTTGTCAGACGTAAATATCACTAGCGTATTGTTTTCTAACCCGTGATCTTTTAACGCTTTAAGAACGCGGCCTGTGCTGTAATCCATTTCGTGAATAAAATCACCATATCGGCCTTTTTCGGAGGTGCCTTTAAACTGTTTGCTAGGGCGATGAGGCGAATGCACTATATTGTGAGCAAAATAAACAAAAAATGGACCGTCCTTTTCTCGTTCAATGAAAGAAACAACTTCGTTCGTATAAATTTCTGTGACTTTCTCTAAATCAATATCGACTTCTGAAATTGTTCGCCCACGGTACAAATCATCATTTTCTTTTAAGTAAGGGTATTTGACGCTATTTTTTGGGGCCTTATAAAAATTGCCTTCTAGTCCAACATATTCGTCAAACCCGGCATCTAAAGGGTGAGAACCTTTCTCTTTTAAGCCTAAATGCCATTTACCAACCATTAAGCTTTTGTAACCTGCTGGTTTTAACATTTCAGGGATAGTGATTTCGTCAGGATGCAACCCAAAATGACTGTCTATGTGTTTATGACTCATCGGATTTTTAGCGACAGGTATGCCATTTCTCATCGGATAGCGGCCTGTTAATAACGAGGCACGAGAAGGACTACAAACATTTGCTGGAATGAAAAAATCGCGACTTACAAACCCTTCTTCACCAATTTTGTCAATATTTGGCGTTCTGATCCCTTCTGCACCAAACGACTCGATGTCGCCATACCCTAAGTCATCTGCAAAGATCACCACTATATTTGGCTTTTGTTGCTGCTCAATTACCGATTTAGCATTTGCCGAATGGTCAGGTTGATTTATTAACTCGCACCCAGCACTTAATAATACAAAGCTTACAATTAATGACCTGCTCAATTTATTCCTCACGCCCACTCCTCCGCAATAAAACTTTTCGGCCCGGCAAATATACTTTTAAATATAAGACCACAAAGCAACAACAATACTAATATAAAATAAAAACAAGCCAAGACAGATAAAACCGCAAAAATAAGATTAAACCCAATCAAACCTTGCACTAAAGTGTTAAGTACAATATATATAAAAACACACAAATCATATTGTTTTTTTAATTAAAAATACGTATTTCTGCTCGTAAAACTGTTTTTAGTAACCTAGTTAAAACGTTCGTAAATTCTTGGTGTTGATCCAAAAACGAAAATTCAATTGAAGGCTCACTGGAGATAGATGTAAATATGGTACTTAAGTTTACAACCCGCAAAAACAAGTTGTGGGCAACCGTCAATGAAGCCGCTTTTTTTATACAAAAATGTTTTTTTGCGACGCTTGTGCTGTTCTCGTTGGTTGCAAGTCCCATAGCGATAGCAACTGTCGCTAAAGACTCAATTAAGGTTGGGAATGTTTGGGTCAACACAAAAGCAAAACCAAGTGAAATTATTAATTACAAAATAATCGGCGCTCGCGAACTAAAATTACATATTTTTCACGGCGTTTCGAGCAATGATAATGAACACAAACCTGCATTAATTATGTTTCATGGTGGTGGCTGGAATTCTGGTAACCCTACGAGTTTATATGACCAAGCGGACTATTTCTCTAAAACAGGGATAACCACAATATCGGTGGAATACCGCACTTGGAAAAAAGACCAAACACCGCCTAATGTGTCGTTAATGGACGCAAAATCGGCCTATCGTTGGGTGTTAACAAACGCCAAAACGCTAAATATAAACCCTGCCAAAATAGCTGCCGGAGGCGTTTCAGCCGGGGGCCATTTAGCGGCTTCATTGGCAACGATAAAAGGCTTTAATGCGATAGGAGAAAAGCCACTGCCCATTCAACCAGTCGCACTTGTTCTATTTAATCCAGTTGTCGATACGAGCTCACAAGGACACGGGTATAACAGAGTTAAAGAGTTTTGGCGGGCTATCTCGCCAATTCATAATGTCGCTCAAGGACATCCACCAACGCTAACCCTTTTAGGCTCAAACGATCGCGTACTCAGCGTTGCAACCGCGAACAAATATAGAGACAACATAGTGTCGGTGGGTTCTTACGCCGTGAACCACATTTATCCAGATAAAGCGCACGGGTTTTTCACCCGCACTCGTTCAGAATTACTTTTTGTCGACACCTTACTTAAAGCTCATGACTTTTTGTTTAAAACAGGAATCGCAGCTGCACCGTCATCGGCAGTTAGACCGACGCAACCAAATATCAATAATTAACTATACAAACTTTAGACCTAACAGGGTAACTACATTTAGAGAACTAATTTTATGCAAAAAACATCAGAACCACAGTCAAACAAATCGTGTCAATGCGACGCACCAAATCTATCACGTCGCAACTTCCTTTTTGTCGCAGGCGCAACCCCTTTTGCAATGGCGGGGTGTACGTCTTCGGTGTTTAGCAACCTTTCCTACGGAAAAGACTACCATGAAGCGATAAAAGCCCATGACTCCCTAAGAGCCTACTGGCGTTTCGACGACAACGTTATTGATGAACTTAGTGGTTTACCGGCAAAAACAAAACAAGTTAACTCATTTGAAAACGGCGCGGTTACTGGTTCTGGGATCCAGCTCTCACCTGGAAATAGCCTCGAAGTTGATGATACGAAACATTTATACGGTAGATTTGCGACAATCGAATTGTTTTTCAAAGTGAATTCACAACCTCGCGGGGACGATAACCCAGTTATTATTGCCCAGGCAAATGGCGAGAACGTGCGTTACATAATTGGAGTCGAAAACGATTTATCTGCCCTGCTGTACCGTAATGTAAATGGCAAGGTTGTCACCCGAATTGATTTACCCACGGGCAAAGGAATAGAGGTTGGACGTTGGTACCACCTTGCCGTGACAAGTTTTGACGTCGATCTTCGAGCTTACGTTGACGGTTTTGAATGTAGCTTATTTGGTGGTGCCTATGAATTTACCCGCAGAGGGCCAAAGACATCGGTGATGACGTTTGGTTCAACAACGGCGAGTGGCTGGAGTTCAGCCGATATCAGCCTAGATGAAGTGGCAACTTACGAGGAAGGTCTGACACCAAGCGACTTCCAAAGACATTTACTTGCCGCCGGATGGGATACTAAACTTGCCGAAACCGGGGCTTTGGTTGCCGCAGTCAAAGCGAAACGTGACCAAGTTCGTCAACAAAAAACTGAAAAAATTAGGCTCGACTCCGTCCTTACTGCACCTGGCACCACTCAAGTTTATGAGAATGAATACTTAGAGGCCATTAACTTTACGGTAGGCGGCATTGGTTCTGGTGCGATTCAGTTTGACGGCAAGGCTAGACCAAAAATTTGGCAAATTGCGTGTAACTTCCCTGAAATCGAGGTGGAAGATACTTTTTTAGCGATAAGAGCTCAATCTCCTGGCGCAGTGCCAATAACAAAGGCGTTACAAACAGAAGCGGCTGGTGCATTTAAACCCATGCAGGCATTAAAATTTGAAGGCGAATACCCGTTTGCCAAATACAATTTTGAAGACAAAGAATTACCTGTCGATGTATCACTAAACGTATTTAATCCATTTACACCAATGGATTTAAAAAACTCGTCAATCCCATGTGCTATCTACCAAGTAACAGTGACAAATAACAACGCCCACTCAGTAACGGTTGATATACTTTCATCGCAAAAAAATGCATTAGGTTACGCCAATGATAAAAACGGAAAATATGGCACTAACCAAAACAAATTGGTAACTAAAAATGGTGCAACCATGTTGCATATGACACGTGCCAATAATAATAAAGCCGACATGGTATTGATGACACTTTCCGATGGCGCGACTGGCACGGCGCAATGGAAGTCTAATGAAGCTTTAAAACGAGAGTTTACAGAAAAAGGGGCAATTACGGGCCCAATCACTTCCGGTCCGTCATCAGAAGGTAAATCCGTTAATGGTGCGTTAATTGCGCCGTTAAAACTTGCACCTGGTGAAACTCAAACGGTTAGTTTTGTGCTCACGTGGAGCTTTAGCGAAACCTTACATGGCACGATTTTTACAGCCCCTAAGGGAAAACCTTGGAGCAGAACAGGCCAGATGTACAACAACTGGTGGTCAGATGCTTTGGACGTGGCGGCTTATGTACAAACCAACTTTGCCGATCTAACGCGTCGCACCCGTCAATTTCACGATAGTCTTTATGCCTCAACTTTGCCGGTTTGGCTTATCGACCGATGTTCTTCACAACTTGCGGTGTTACGCAGCCAAACATGTTGGTGGTCAAAAGATGGGTATTTTGGTGCATGGGAAGGTTGTAACCCAAATAGTGGTTGTTGCCAGGCAAACTGTACCCATGTTTGGCATTATGCTCAATCACATGCGAGATTGTTGCCAGAGCTTGGTCGCATTATGCGTGAACAAGACTACGATATGCAGTTTGAAGATGGATTGCTGCCCTATCGCCACAATAATACCAAGCCAGCGGCAGATGGTCATTTTGGGACAATTCTAAATACCTATCGCGAGCACCTATGTAGCAAGGACAATAAATGGTTGAAGGAACAATGGCCACGCGTTAAAAAAGCCATTGAATGGGGGATCAAAGAGTGGGATCCTGAGCGAATTGGCTACACGAAAAATGAACAACACAATACATTAGATGGTCAATTAGATGGATGTTCGTCATGGATTGGTAGCCTATACCTTACGTCGCTTGAAGCCAGTGCCCGTATGGCAGAAATTGTCGGTGAAACTGCACTTGCTGTTGAATATCGTCGTATTCGAACAATGGGTAAACAACTTCAAAATGACCGACTATGGAACGGCGAATATTATATTCAAGAGTCAGAAAACAAACCCATTCAAAACTATCTAGACGGCTGCCACATTGACCAAATTTTAGGTGAGTGGTGGGCCGATCAAATTAACATCGACCGCAACTACCCTAAAAGTCGTTCGAAAAAAGCAATGCAGTCGTTGTTAAAATACAACTTTAGAGCCGACTTTTATGGCCAGTCATTAAAACCTCGTCAATATTGCGAAATCGACGATGGTGGAATGAAAATGATCACTTGGCCAAATGGCCCTCAACCGATCCCAGGCATGAAATACGGAGATGAAGTTATGACCGGATTTGAGTACGGTGCGGCGGTCTCCATGATCCAAAATGACATGCTTATTGATGGCCTAATGTTACTCAAAGTCGTTGCCGACAGATATGACGGGCGTTTAAGGACCGAAGGGGTATCTGACGTTAAAAATGGCCCATGGGGTTATTCTGGTAATCCATATGGTGACGATGAGTGCGGAAAATACTATGGACGCTCATTGAGTGTTTGGTCCGCACTAACGGCTTTACAGGGTTTCAAATACGACGGTCCTGCCGCTGTCATTGGATTTAATCCTGTATTTACACCAGAAGCTCATGTCAGTTTCTTTACCGCTGCACTTGGATATGGCTTGTTTAAGCAAACAATCTCAAGCAATACCATCAATTGCGCCATGTCATTGCAAGAGGGAGAAATGAACGTTAAAGAAATTAACCTTGGGAGTAAAAACGCAATTAAGCGTGTTGAAGTTCAGCTAAATTCAAAACAAATAGCAGCGTCGTATGTTTATAAAAACGACGAACTGATTATTAACTTAGCTAAAGAAATAACACTTCAAGAAAAAGATGAAATAACAATTAACGCATCGATGGCGTAAGCCAACTCGGCTGGTTTAAATCATTAAGCCAGCCCCTTTTTAAATAATTGTGTACAAATACACAGCCACCCACTCACTAACATTATTTCCACAAGAAATTAGAAATAAAGCGCATAGACTTTATACCACTTGGTTTAAAAGTAAGTGAGTAAAGTTTGGTAATATTTATTGCTGCTGATTAGCTCATTATGGTTGCCTTCAGCGATAATATTGCCATGCTCCATGACAACAATTTTATCCATTCTTTTTAACGCAAAGGGCTTATGAGTGACCAAAATCAAGCTTTGTTGACACTGCTCTACGTGAGTCAATAAGTTATTCATAACAAGCTCTTCGTTGCTGCGGTCTAGCCCTTTGGTTGGTTCATCTAATACTAATACCTCGGCGGCCCTCAATTGTAGTTGCGCCAGTTGCAGTCGTTGCGCTTGTCCCCCCGATAAACCTGTCCCTGTAGAACCTAACCAAGTATTAAGCCCATCAGGAAGACTATCGAAAAACTCAAGTAAATTGACATCCTGACACACTCTGCGCATTTCATCTTCGGTTGCATCTGGTTTAGCTAACCGTAAATTGTCAGAAATACTTGCATCAAAAATATGTCCGTGTTGCTTCATTAAAGCAACATGTTGTCGCAATGACTCAAGCTTAATTTCACTTAACGCAACACCCGCTATTGAAATCGAACCGTTAGTTTCTGCCGAAATTAAACCTGTAGACGAAGCACTCGAGTTAACATTCTCTACTCTCCCTATTGGCCAAAATCCCATCAACAAACTGACTAACGTCGACTTTCCTGAACCACTAGCGCCAACAATAGCGACTTTTTCCCCTTGTTTAATAGACAAATTAATATCCCTTAAGCACGGCTTGACCTGTTCAGGATAAGAGAAAGTTAGGGCATCAAATTGAATATCCCCTCTTTGCACATTCTTTTCACCCACCATAATTGGTTTTTCTTTATCTACGATTGAAAAAAGCCTATCAGCGCTAGCCAAACTTTGGGGCAGTGTTTGTAATGCAAGTGGCAAATTACTTACGGTTTCAAAACTAACCAAGGCAAGCAAAATAATTGCTACCAGCGATTTGCTGTCGATTTCACCGGTTGCCAACTTTGGTATTAAAATAAGCAAGCAAAACAACGCTGATAGGTGGATTAATAGAAAAGTAAGTGAATTTAAGCCCGCGTTAATTTTTATTAACTTAAGTCTGATCCCATAATACTGCTCGGTAAGACTTACAATTGTCTCCTGGTAACTTTTGTCAACTTGGTAAACTAATAATGTTCTAATTGCCCCAACACCATTCACTAGGCTTTCAGTAAGTTTGCCTTCCAATAGTGTTTTTTGTAGAGATAAGGTCACCGACGCAAAATAACTCAAGAGCGGCAAAACAATTGCGACAACTAACAATGCCGTCAACATAAGCCAGGCAATTTGCGTTGAAAATTGCAACAACGCAAAATAGACAATTGGTACTGAAATTAATGCGACAAATATAGGCAATAATACTCGAAGATAGAAGTTATCTAGATTGTCGATATCCTGTTGTAAACGAGCCAATAGATCGCCAGAACGCAAATCAATTTGGTAATAAGGTAATAATGGTTCAAGTTGCTGATAAAAATAATGGCGCATATGGGCCAATGCGTTAAAAGTTGCACGGTGCGTTAACATTCGTTCCGCGTAACGGCCAGCGGTCCTTACAATTGCCAAAAATCGAATAACGGCCGCTGGAGTGAAGTAGTTCACACTCCCTCCGGTTATTCCCGCTATGGCCATTAAAGTAATAAACCAACCCGAGATGGCGAGCAAACTAATGTTTGCCAATACTGTAATAACAGATAAGAACGCCCCTACCAACATTAAAGGAAGTTGAGGTTTGAGCAGGGTTATTAAGCGGAAAAAGACTTTCATTATCTTATCTGCCTTGCGTAATAACTATTAAGCTCGACTAACTGTTGATGCGTACCAGTTTCAATAACCTTGCCTTGGTCAAGAACAATAATATTCTTAGCACGAATGATGGTATGCAGACGATGGGCAATAACAATGACAAGGTGCTCTTGAGCATAGTCATGTATTGATTCGGTAATTATTTGTTCAGTTTGTTGATCAAGGTTACTGGTTGGCTCATCCAGTATTAACACTTCCGGCTGGTGATAAAAAACACGCGCCAAAGCTAACCGTTGAATTTGTCCACCAGATAACCCTGCCCCCGCTTCACCGAATTGTGTATCGATGCCATTTTCCAAAGTCGTCAAAAATGCCCCGAGCCCTGCTTTTCCAAGTGCGTTATGGATCTGTTCTACTTGATAAACCTCAGACAATGCGACATTAAAGGCTAATGAACCATGAAACACATCTGCCTGTTGCGAAATCCAACCACAGTGCTGTAACCAACTATCGCGGTTTGCCAATGACAGGGGAATATTATTAATAATTATCTGCCCTGAACTTGGTTGAATAAAGCCTAAAATCATGTCTATTAACGTTGATTTTCCTGAGCCACTATCGCCAATCACCGCATACAAACCTTGAGAAGCAAAAACCGTATTAATGTTTGTTAATGCGTTATTCCGCTTTGTGTAAGCAAAATTGGCATCGATTATCTGAATGTCAAAAGGCGGACAAAACAACACTGAGTCACTTTTTTCAACTGCTGGTTCGTTAAGTAACTCTACAAGATCTTCAGCTGCGGTTACGCCGGCCATTTTCGAATGATACTGCGTGCCGAGCTGTCTAAAAGGTAGATAAAATTCTGGGGCAAGCAATAACACCCATAAGGCAAGCACATAATCAACGTCGCCGTAATACAATCGAAATCCTAAGACAACTGCGACAAGCGCTATCGAAATTGACGCAAGGAATTCCAAGACAAATGAAGAGAGAAATGCGATTTTGAGTATGCCCATGGTTTCATCGCCATAGTCATCACTAATTTTTTTTACCGCGTCAATTTCCCTGCGAGAAGCATTGAATATCTTTAGTTGCGTTAACCCCTGAATAATATCAAGAAAATGGCTACTCATGCGTTGCAATTTTGCCCAATGTTGCTGATTTAAACGCTGCGCTTTATGACCGATAAGGATCATAAAAAACGGTACCATAGGTGCGGTCAGTAACAAGATTAAACCTGATTGCCAATCAATAGGAAATACAGCAACAAGGATCGCTAGTGGAATGACAGCACAGTAGGCAATAACAGGTAAATAACCGGCAAAATAATCTTCTAGTGAATCAATCCCTCTATTTAGTAATGTCGCTAGTTTTGCACTACCTTTGGTTTGTGTATAAGTCGGTCCAAGTTGAAAAAGACGCTGTAACAATCGAGCCCGAATATTTGCTTTAATAGACATCGCACCTTGGCGACTATAACATTCACTAAAGTAGCCCAATGCAGCACGAATAATTATAATAAAAATGAGCGCACCACAGATCTGAGGCAAGGTAAATGTCTCATCTCCTTCAATTGAAAATATTGAGATATCAATTAAATAAGCCAATATTGCGGTTTGCACGATCATTAACAAACCGTTTAATGCCCCTAAGGCAACGGCTCGGCTTATTCTCCCTCCGTCGTGTACTTTTTGAGATTTGAGCCAGCTATTAACGTCGTTCTTTTGTAGTTCAATTTTTTGTTTCATATCACTCATTTTATTTCATTAAAACCGAACTCTGGCTCATATATCTCATCACTAAAAGCAAATTGTATTATTTGGGGTTGTTGTTTTGATCATCGGCAACATTGTCTATATGTTGCTCCATTTCGTACCACATAACATTAATTATGCCTAAAGAAACGGCAAGTAAAACGCCCAAAATCCAACTAAAATACCACATGATTTATTCCTCTAATTTTGCGTAAAAGTATATCGATACAGCTAATATGCTGAGTGGCTATTCTGCTCAATTTCTTCAATAGTTACCGTACGCCACATTTTTTTGTAACACCAAAATGTATAACCGATAATAATTGGCGTAAAGACCGCCACGACCATTAGCATTAATCCCAATGTGCCTTCACTTGAAACGGTATCCCACATAAGCAAGCTGTGATTCGGCTGGCTACTCGATGGCATTACAAATGGAAACATTGAAATACCCGCGGTTAAAATAATGCTCGCAATTGACAACGCACTCGCGAGTAAAGACGCGGTTTTTACAGAGCCACTTTTGTTTTTGATCCCCAACAACATTGCGACAACTAACGGCATGAAAATACCTAGCAATGGCACTAACCATAATAATGGGGTTTGTATAAAGTTTGCTAACCAAACACCTGAACCAGTGCTAACTTCTTTAATAGTAGGTTGCGCTTGACCCATCTTATCGATATTACTAATAACAGAATAACCATCAATACTTTGCCAAACCATCACACCAGCAAGTGCAAAAGTGATCGCTAAAACCACTGCCACTACTCGGCCAATATTTGCCGAACGCTGCGCAACATCGGCATCTGTTCTTAATACAAGCCATGTTGAGCCGTGCATCAACATCATACATACGCTGACCACACCCGTTAGCAATGTAAAAGGGGTGAATAAAGCAAAAAATGAACCTGTGTATGTAACACGCATTAACGAATCGAAACCAAAAGGTACGCCTTGTAGTAAATTACCAAATGCGACGCCAAACACTAACGGTGGGACCATAGAGCCAACAAATAGTGCTTTGTCCCAGTTAGTTCGCCATTTTTCAGACTCGATTTTACTTCGATAATCAAATGCTAAAGGCCTTAAAAACAAACTAAATAAAGTCAACATCATTGCAAAGTAAAAGCCACTAAATGCCGTGGCGTATACCAAGGGCCATGCTGCAAAAAGAGACGCGCCAGCGGTGATCAGCCAAACCTGGTTACCATCCCAATGCGCACCTACCGTATTGATAACAACGCGACTTTCAACATCCTTTTTAGCGACAAAAGGAAGCAAACCGCCGACTCCCATGTCCATACCATCGGTAACTGCAAAACCGATAAAAAGGAAACCAATTAGACCCCACCAAATAAATTTTAATGTTTCATAATCAAACATATTTTGCCCCTTAATAATTCTGGCTGCGAAGACCAGAAGCTAACTCTGGTGTTTGTTCAAAATGATAACGTCCGGTATGAAGTGAGCTTGGACCAAGTCGAGCAAACTTAATCATTAAGTACATCTCAATAATAAACAAAATGGTATAAACAACGATAAACGCAATGAGAGAAAACAGCACATCTCCAACTGCTAAATTAGACGTTGATAAAAAGGTCGGTAACACTTCACTGATGGCCCAAGGTTGACGACCAAATTCAGCAACAAACCAACCGGTTTCTATCGCAATCCATGGTAATGGCAAAGCGACAAACAATGATTTTAATAACCATCGCTTACTTTCAATTTCACGACGAGCGTTAAAGTAAAAGGCCAATATAAATAGAATTAACATGACAACTCCGGCACCAACCATAATTCTGAAAGCCCAGAAAACGGGCGCAACTGGGGGAGTCGAATCTTTAACAGCCAATTTAATTTGTGCCTCTGTCGCATCAACAACATTGTCGGTATAGCGCTTAAGTAACAAGCCATAGCCAAGGTCGTGTTTAGTTTCATTAAACCGAGCAAGGTTTTCAGGAGTTTCTTCACCATTTCTTAATTTGGTTAGATATTCATAGGCGATCATACCGTTACGAATTCTTGGTTCATGCGCCTTTTGTAAATCACGTAAACCAATTACCTCTTCATCTAAAGATCGAGTTGCGATTATTCCCAGCGCGTATGGGATTTTTACCGCATAATGGGTTTCCATGGCTTCATCATCTGGCAATCCTATTAAAGTGAACGCGGCAGGCGCAGGCTCGGTGTGATACTCAGCTTCAATTGCAGCAAGTTTGACTTTTTGAACCTCACCAGTTTCATAGCCCGATTCGTCACCAAGAAGAATGACAGAAAAAATGGCAGCTAAACCAAAACCAGCCCCTACAGAAAATGAGCGCTTAGCAAAAGCAATATCTCTTCCTTTAAGCAGATAATAACTACTGATACTCAATACAAACATGGAACCAGCTACATAACCGCCTGCGACGGTATGGATAAACTTAACCTGTGCAACCGGGTTAAAAATAATCTCGCTAAAACTGACTAACTCCATTCTCATTGTCATGTAATTAAATTCACTTCCTACTGGATTTTGCATCCAGCCGTTGGCAATAAGTATCCACAAAGCTGAAAGGTTCGTTCCTAATGCCATTAAGAATGTGCCCATCAAATGTTGTCGTTTGCTCAATCGATCCCACCCTAAAAAGAACATACCGACAAAGGTTGATTCTAGGAAAAATGCCATCAACCCTTCGATAGCTAACGGCGCACCAAAAACATCCCCCACGTAATGCGAATAATAAGACCAGTTAGTGCCAAATTCGAACTCCATGGTAAGGCCGGTTGCGACACCAATGGCAAAGTTTATTCCAAATAATTTGCCCCAAAACTTGGTCATATCGCGGTAAATTTCACGGCCCGTCATGACATAAACGGACTCCATGATAAATAAAATCCACGTTAAGCCGAGTGTCAAAGGAACAAACAAAAAATGGAATAACGCAGTAACAGCAAACTGCCACCGAGATAGTTCTACTAAAGTTTCATTTATCATGTTAATTGCTCTCGTGATTACTTTGTAAGTGATAAGTATTTGCGGTGAACTAGATTGTTCCAAATTTAACGACTAGTCAGGTAAGTTCTGTTGGCCACTTTACTTTTTATCAATTCATTAAAAAGCCTTTCATACTTTAAAAGTAGTTAAACAGTTACGTAGTTACAACGTTCTTTGTTGTAAATATAGCAATGACAATGCCAACACAGAAAAAAACTTAAGTGTCTAAATTAAAACAATAAAATAATAAAAATATCAAAAAACACTTTCACTTGTGACATAAATGTCATTTAATGTCATGCATCAATGTCATTTTTGACAAAAACTAATAAGCGACGTGTAAATGGTTCATCAAACAATCCAAGCTATTATCGAATCGATTGAAAAGCCTGCAATTTTCATCACTCCGAATTATGCAATTGAAGCGGTAAACCAAGCTTATCGAGACACTTATTCACGTCCCGTTTTGTTAGGGAAAAGTAAATGTCATGAGGTCTCACACAATTCACCTAAACCTTGTGATCAAAATGGCGAGTCGTGCCCTTTATCTGCATGTAAAGAAACCAATAAAAACAATTCTGCACTTCACATTCATAAAACAGATTCCGGTGATGCTTATTGCAATATTCTGATGAAGCCAGTAAAGGATAACGATGAGGTAATTATTGGATTTTTAGAAATACTTGAAAAAATAGATTTTGCTAGCAGTTACAGTAGTGACCGTAAATTAATAGGTAAAAGTGAACCATTTCAACGACTTCTAAAAATGATCTCCCGCAGTGCTCATAGCGATATAAGTGTATTGCTACAAGGTGAAACAGGAACCGGTAAAGAGCTCGCGGCACTATCAATACATCAAGCCAGTACCCGAGCAAATAGACCGTTTATTGAAGTCGAATGCACTGGACTGAGCGAAGCACTATTTGAATCCGAATTATTTGGCCATGAAAAAGGCGCATTTACAGGCGCGATTAGCGGCAAAAAAGGGTTGGTATGCATGGCTAATGGAGGTACCTTATTTTTAGATGAAATTGGCGATATTCCACTTAATCTTCAAGTGAAATTATTACGTTTACTTGAAACAGGTTACTACCGACGAGTCGGCAGTGTTGAAAAACAAAAAGCAAATTTTAGATTGATTTGTGCAAGCCATAAAAATATAGAAAAAATGGTCGAACAAGGCGAGTTTAGGGAAGATCTATACTATCGAATTGATGCTTTCCCTATTCGCTTACCCACTTTAAAAGAAAGGAAGTCTGATATTGGGCTATTAGCAGAACACCTGTTATTAAAAAGTGAATTTTCATCAAAAACATTTACAGCCGAAGCATTAAATGCACTTTCTTGTTATCACTACCCTGGTAATGTCCGAGAGTTGAAAAACATTGTGCATAGAAGTGCTCTATTAAGTGATGATGAACTTATCGGTATCGAACATTTGCCCCAAAAGATCAGCGCACTGCTAAACGTTAAAAAACAACCTAACAACCTGAAAGAAAATGAAAAAACTCACATAATCAATCTACTCAATCAATATGGAAACGACCCAAAAACCATTGCTGATAACTTGGAGGTCAGTGTCAGAACTTTGTATCGAAAGCTACATAAACACCAAATCAATATCCAAGAATTTAGGGTGGGTAAATACGAATAAGCAACACGAAGACGCGCCAACAAAGCCTCAACAGTTTACATTTCAAACCTTGAATACCGGTAAACTGCAGTGTCTAACCAAATAACAGAGCAGCCGCTATTGTAATGCAGACAATGCTTTGCCTTTATTTTATTCTTACATCGCCATTGCTTTATGCTCCCTCCACCGCATATTCGCTCTCGAGTTTGCTGTAACCGATGCCAGCCGCTTTGATGACTTTGATTTGGGTTGGTATGCGCTCTTTAAGCGCAGCGACGTGGGATATAACACCTACCATGCGGCCACCAGCTTGTAGGTTATCAAGCGCATTTAGGGCAACATCTAATGTATCTGGGTCGAGTGTGCCAAAACCTTCGTCCAAGAACAGAGATTCAATGCTGGTTTTGTCACTGACTAAGTCTGATAAGCCAAGGGCCAAAGCGAGACTGACCAAGAAACTCTCGCCACCTGACAGTGTTCTGATATCTCGCTCTTCGTCCGCTTGCCAAGAGTCTACAATTGTCAAACCTAAGTTGTCTTTTTCGTGACGCTTGAGCAAGTACCGTCCGTCGAGTGACGACAGATGGTGATTTGCCAAATGCACTAAATGCCCTAACGTTAAACCCTGCGCAAACTTTTTAAATTTAGCACCATCAGACGATCCAATTAAACTGTTGAGTTGATCCCAATGACTCAGTTCTTTGGCCTTTATTTCAATTTCTTCAATCACGAGTTGGTGACGTTCACGTTGTTTTTTATCAGTTTCTAACTTTTGTTCAATAGAGCCGGTTGCTCTTTGTTTTTCTTCAAGTTCGGCCGATAACGTGGTAATTAATACGTCTAATTCACTAACCGTCAATTGCGTTTTATCAAGAGCGGTTAACGTACTCAGTTTATTTTTGGCATTGCTAAGTGCTTCAGTGATTTGCGTTTGCTGAGTTGTTAAACGTTCCTTTAAGGCAAGTAACTGTTCAAATTCATCTGTGGTCACTCGGCAAACGAGATAGTCATCAATGGTTGAATATGGGCTTTGTTCGATAGCTTGGTTTAATAACACATTTGCGTCATTAAGCTCACTTTCAGTATATTTAATCGTGCTGGTTTTTGATTCAATTTCACCAGAAATTCCAGACACTTGCTCTTTTATTTTTGATAAAAACTGCTCAGTGTTTCGTTGAATTTCTAACAACTCAAACAGGGTCGTATTTGATTGTTGACGCTCAAGATTAACTTGTTTGTCGGCAAATAACTCAGCGCGTTTATCCAGTTCAGTTTGCAGTTCATCAAGTCTTTGTTTAATCCGCTTTTCTAATTGCGATTTTGAACTGTGGTGTTTGGCAATTTGGTTTTTGTCGCTCAGTAGTTTTTCCGTTTTTAGTTCAACGTTTTGAGCCAATTGACCAAGCTCGCGGTCAAATGCAATAAACCGCTCATTTGCCTTTTCCAACTCAGCCATAAAGGTCGTATACGCCGTTGTTGCTGGCATATGTCGACCGATACTTGTTAACTGCGTCGTTAACGCTATTTCTGCTTTTTGTCGGTTTGCAGAGATAGTCTCAAGAAGTTGGTGACCTTCATTGATCCGTAACTCAATATGAGCAATATCTTGATTAAGTTTGGCAACCTGTTGATTGTTTAATTCTATTGCTTTATTGCTTGTTAAAAGCGCTTCTTTCTCGGCCATCAATTGCCTTTTAATTTCGGCAATATTCTCTGACTTTAATTTAAGATTTTGCTTCTCTGCTTTAATAGAGGCTAACCATTGATCAACATGGCTTTTATCGGTAATCGATAAATCCTGAGCAATATGTTTATTGCTCTCAGCCCAACGGCTTTCAATCACCAAAAGCTCAGTATTAATCGCCGTAACGGTTTTATTATTTTGTTCAATAATGGTCGTATCGGCAACGATTTTGCTCGTTAAAGCCGCTTCGTCTTTGCGATAATCCTCAAGTACAATTTCAGCGCCGTGGATTTCTATTTCAAGCTGACTGCTTTTGGTGTCGATGTTTTGTGTTGCAAACGGGTGTTCTTCAGCGCCGCAAAGTGGGCAAGGCTCGCCTTCAATTAATCGAGTCCGAACCTCATCTAAGCTTTCAATATCAGCCACCAGTAATTGCCGTTTATTGAGTTGCGACAATATGAGTTTTTGATTTTCTTGTTTGGTTAAACACTGTGCTTTTAACTCGTTTAACCCAGCGATAGACTCCTGCAATTGCTTACTTTGCAATTCTAAAGTTTCACGTTTTTGGCTCAAGTTATCGTGCTGCTGCGCATCATTTTCTATGGAAACCGCCAAAGTGGCCTGCTCATTTACTTTTTCATAAACAAGTGCCCATTGCTGCTCAGACTGCCCGTTTAAGGCGGTATCTAATTTAGCACTAGTATCACTAATTTGACGCTCTTGTTTGGCAATTTCATCCAACTCAATTTTTTGAGCCTGTTTGGCATGGCTTAATTGTTGTTGTAATTGCTCTTGCTGGAATTGTAAATCAGCAACTTTTGTATCAGTGGATTTTGCGCTTTCGAGTATTTGGCCGTAATTTAAAAACTGGGTTTTTAAATCTGGAATGACCGACGACAGCGCTCTATCCTGGGCATTTTCTTGTAAAAACGCGCTTAATTCTTTAACTTTTCTGTTCGCAAGTTCAATATCCTGTTCGGTGGCTTCAATGTCTTTTTCAATTATCGTAATTGACGCCTCTATATCCGCTAATTGATTTTGCTCATTGGTGATATTGGTTTGTTTCTCCGCTATCTTTTTATCGAGCGGAATGACTTTTTGGTCAATGAGTTCTTCGAGTTGTTTATGCTGGTTGAATTGAGTTTCATAATCTTTTTTCGCCGTAACGTTATGATTTTCAGCCACCTCTAACTGTTCAGCTAGTTGTTGTTTTTTAACACACAAGTTGGCGAGTTGTGTATTTTGTTCATCAAGCTCTAACTGCGCTTTACGACAACTTTCATAAAGCGGGGTTATCTTTTGCGCAGGTGCTGCTTTTGCCAGTTGTTCTAACTCAGGCAACGCCTGGTTTTTTTCGACTTCAAACTCAGTCTGCCTTGCCTCTGCGGTTTTGATCTCAACCTGACAATCTGATATTTGGGTTAACCACTGTTGCTCTTCATTATGGTTTTTTAGTTGCGTCTTTAATCGCTGAACCTGTTCGTTTTGCGTTTTTAACGCATCGACTAAACGCTGTTTTTCTTCTTCCTCGATAAAATCAATCACCTCAAGTTTGTCAGTTAACGACTTAACCGCTGCCTTGTGCTCTTTTTGATGTTCATAAACCGTTTGCGAGATCTGTTGATAAACCTCCGTTCCCGTTAACTGCTCTAATAATGTTGCACGTTCATTTTCCTTCGCCGATAAAAAGGCGTCAAATCCGCCTTGAGCAAGCATCATGGAACGAGTAAAACGGGCAAAATCGAGGCGTGTGATATCTTCAATACTCTTTCTGACCTTAGATAAATGCGTCTCTACGACCTTTTCGCCCTTATCATCGATAAGAGCAAGTTCAGCCTTTGGCCCTTGTAAGTTGCCATCTGGGCTATGTTTTGCGCGTCGTTGTGACCAATTAGCTCGATAACGATTGTTATTCACATAAAACTCAACTTCGGCAAAACATTCCGCTGTACCTCGAGTCATCAAGTCATTGTCACTTTGTGACGGTTTTATACGTGGGGTTTCATGATATAACGCCAAACAGATTGCGTCGTAAATTGTTGATTTTCCGGCACCTGTCGACCCCGTAATGGCAAACAACCCATTGTTCACAAATTGTGGTGTGGTTAAATCGATAAACCATTGGCCTTTAAGGGAATTTATATTTTGTAGTCGGATCGATAGAATTTTCATTTCGCCACTCCATTTGAATTACCCACATCTGTTTTTTCACCGGCTAGAACTTCTGCCACAACGGAATCAAATGTGCTGGTCAGTGACTCAATGTCAGCCGGTTCTAGTTGTTCTTGCTCTAAACGCTTTTGGAATACGTCTTTTGGTGTTAACTCACTTAACGATTGTTTGGGCTTTTCACTTTTAAGTTGCAGAGTCGTGGCCTTTTTACGTTTTACTTTGATGATTTCAATTGGTGCGTCGCTGCACATATCCAGTATTTTTTGTTGTAGATCAGAAAGGTAATCGTCCGTGCTTACTTCAACTTCAACCCAGGCTGTGTTGTCGGTTGATGACAACTCTACAGCAATGTTCTGTAACTGATGTTCTATTGAGGTCAGCGAGCCTTCGATTCGATACATGGCTTGGCTTCTCGGGATATAAAGCGGTTCTATGTGTTTTACATTTGCGCCCTCAAACTCAACCATAATAACTTGTTTTTTATGGTTGAGTTCGTCGAAACTTAGCGGTATTGGTGAACCACAATAACGGATATGTTCTTTGCCACTTACCGACATTGGCTTATGAATATGGCCTAGCGCAATGTAACCCGCAGGGGGTAACTTATCGGATGGGAACGACTCTAATGTGCCTACGTAAATTTCTCTTACCGACTCAGTCCGAGAACTGGCTAAGGTTGTTAAATGACCCGTGCTAATAATGGGTAGCTCGCCACCGAGTTGTTTTCGTTTTTGCTCGGCGATATCGAAAATCGCCATAAAATGCCCCGCCATCGCTTGAATAAGCGCTTTTTGCTTTTCGCTGCCCGTTTGCCCAGCAACTGAATCCAAAACATCTTTTGGCCTGATAAAAGGGATCCCACATAAAATGGCCCCCGGCTGTTTTGTATGATCGTTTAGTAGGATCACCTGATCATTAAGATCGGCTTTTACGCCACCAATGACATAAGTGCCAAGGCAACTTAATAACGATTCAGTTTCGTTTAACGTTGCAACTGAGTCATGGTTTCCGCCCAGCACAACCAACTGGCAACCTATTTTGTGCATGCTCACGATAAACTCGTTATAAAGTGTTCTGGCATAACTCGGCGGAGTGCCAGTATCAAAGATGTCCCCCGCGACAATCACTGCGTCTATTTGCTTTTCAGTGACTTGATTTAGCAACCAATTTAAAAATGCTTTATGCTCAGCTTCTCTACTTTTGCCGATAAACCCTTGGCCTAAATGCCAGTCAGAAGTATGAATGATTTTCATATTGGTTGCCCTTTTGTCGATTGTCGATTGTGGTTTTATTGTTTTCGGTTTATTGATTGCTTTCGGCTTTATTGGAAACGTTGATTTAACTTTGTTTTAGCTGTCTTTAACGTGCATTCAGCTGTATACCTTTGGTTTTCTTTGGTTTTCTCAGCGACGTTATAGCCTTGATATCGTGCTATTTTTAACCCACAAATTTACAAAACTCAGTTTGGTTTGCATGATGATAACGAGCTTCGCTTCCAATGGAAACCGTTATTACTAGGCACTGTTTTAGAAGGCACGGTTATTAGTAGACACGGTTAATATATTAAAAAAGTGAACATCCCTGTCCCTGTCATCCAAGACTTTCATCATTTCCATATTATCCTTTTAATTAGATTTCCATGTCCATTTTTAGTCCGTGTCATATCCATTTTGAATCCTTGCCATAGTTCAACATCCTTTCCTATGTCCGTGTCTTCTCCATATGCTTCTCCATGTACTTAACTAAAAGCCTTTTGATGCATTTTCCCTATGCCATCGTCCCTGTTATCTTTTGACGATATAGACTGTACATGTCGCCGATGGCGACAAGCAATAACTGGGAATATATACACGTACAAAAATCAATCATATTGATTACGACCTAAAGCAACACATGCAGAACGCAGAACAAACGCCTTAACTGAACTACTGCATTACAAAATTGCTGAATAAAAATAGCGGGTGACGACTTTGCACGGAGAAACCTGTACTAATTTTGTACATGTACGCAACTAATTAATTTCAGGGATGTACTTCTCCCTCCATTTATTATTAATATGGAGTTACGAAATAACGGAAAACAAATTAACGGATTAATATGCAAGACTCTAATTGGCCATACCGCTACGACCTATTATTACGACTCAGACTTATCGAAGTTGTCGCTATGTGGGAGGGGCGAGTTAACACCAATCATCTGATAAAATATTTCGGCATTAAGCGCCAACAAGCGTCAAACGACATAAAAAAGTATCGTGAGGACATTGCGCCTAATAATTTAACCTACGACAAATCGGCAAAAGCTTATACTCCTAGCGCGTCATTTACTGCGGTATTAACAACAGGTAGCGCTGACGAGTACTTGCATTTATTAGAGCGAAACTCCGACCTTAACTTAAGATTTGAACGCCTCGAATTAGGCTTTGGGCACATCCATCAACTGCCTATGCCAAATCGAGCAATTAGCCCGGAAATCCTAAGGCCAATTGTTAAAGCATGTCAGCAAAACTTAAGGATTGAAGTTGATTATCGCTCGATAAATGATCCGCAACCGGATGGCCGTGTTATCGCGCCCCATTCCATTATTTATGCCGCGAATCGCTGGCACGTTCGAGCGTTTTGTGAAAAAAACCAAGGATATCGAGATTTTGTATTAACTCGATTTTTTAACACGCCAGAATTTGAAAGCGGAACAAGTGAACACACCGAAGCATTTGACACCGACTGGAACACAAAGTTAGACGTAAGCCTAGTTCCGGACCCAAGACTTACTCCAAATCAAAAACAGGTAATTGAGCACGATTACGGCATGGAGGAAGGTAAGTTAACTCTTACGGTACGTGCTAGTTTACTTGCATATTTGTTAAAAGCCCTACGAATTGAGGCACACACTGTTCATGCCGATCCAAAAGCACAGCAAATCGTCGTTGAAAACTTTGATAAAATTAAAAATAGGGTGTTTGTTTAATCACTGAACATGACGTTAATGGAAATTTGGCGCTATTTTTAACCTGCGCCAGGTTTTCCCTGCGTCAGGTTTTCCCTGCGTCAGGTTTTCCCTGCGCCAGGTTTTCCCTCCGTCAGGTTTTCCCTGCGCCAGGTTTTCCCTCCGTCAGGTTTTTAATCTCATTTTCGCCCAGAAACATTCAAACGTTAAAACGATTAGTTTATATCAATCCTTATAAATAACTCAGGCGATAAATAGTGAGATTGATTTAACGTATGCCCCTTATTTATTCTCTTGAGAAGAGCTTGGATGTGTTGATTTAACATCAACATCAAACGGCTTGGTTTCACTTCCGGCGTATAGACTTAAGTGAGGGAATGGAATTTCAATTCCTTGCTCGTCAAAGGTCTTCTTAATCTCTTGATACATTGTGTTTTTAAGGGCTAAAAAGTTTTCCCTTTTTGCCCAAACTGAAAACTGAATATCAACTGAAGAACTGCCAAATCCAGTTAATATAAACAGAGGTGCTGGCTCTTCTAGGCAAATGACATTTTTTTCAGCAAGCCCAAATAATACGTCACGAACCGTTTCAATGTCTTCTTTATAAGCGATACCAATCTTTAAATCCGCACGCCTAATAGGAAATTTAGTCAGGGTCGTAACTGGGCTTTTAATCATATTTTCATTTGGAATTCGGACAAATAGATTGTCAAAGGTTCGAATTTTCACTGACAGTAAATCAATTGAAATGACTTCCCCAGTTACATCGCCTACCTTAATAATATCCGCTATTGAGAATGAACGCTCAATCATCAGGAATAATCCGCTGATAAGGTTGGATGCCGAGGTCTGTGACGCAAAACCAATCGCAACAGTCAAGATACCAGCTGCGCCAATCAATAAACTTAAATCTATGCCTATATGTTTTAATGCCGAAACAGCAAACAGTGCCAAAAGTGTATAAAAAACAACTCGCTTTAACAGAAAAAGTGCGTGTTTGGTGATCCTAGCTTCCACAAAAGTTGTAACCGCAGAACTGATCGCTCGGGAAATAAAATAGCCGACGATCAACAACAATAAAGCTTGAACCAACGTATAGAAATAAGAAGACTTTAGCTGTTCAACAAACTCAATAAAAACATCCATAAAATTGTTATCCAAAAAGGTTACTGATACGACGAATTAGCTTGCCTTGATCTGAGGCTTTTCGCGGGTCGCTAATTTGTATATGCTCGCTCGATTCGTTCAAATCACTACTCTCGATGTGCACTTCCACATGAGCAGAGTCATGATTTCTTTCAATCGAAATACCTGACGTCCATAGATTATGTTCCATGTCGCTGTATAAACTTAAGAAGTTCACTGGCACGTTAAGTCGATTAATTGTAAATGCTTTATTGTGGTTATTTTTCACCGTAATTGGTGTCGTCGCTCGATGAGAACGCATGACTAAATCCTCTAACCGAGTTCTTGCCGATGTGTATTTTGCGTAGCAAATGTCACCGTCTATTGTCGACGCACCAAACCAAGTATCTGATGGACGCCAAAATGGCACGTCAATTAAACATTCTTTCTGTAATAGCGCGGTAACGCTAAACCAAATAGGTGTCGTAACAAAAAGTTTAACCTTTTCACCAGCAAGGATGGTGACAGGTGATGCAGGCCTTGTCACAACAGACTTGTCAGCAAGCCGAGGGGCTACCCTCAAAGTAGTTGCAGTTTGTTTTTCTAAATATCTGCCTGCGACTTTATCGCCATCCAAATCGATATGTTGGCCGTCAGACAGTACAATTTCACTATCTAGCTCGGTTTGGGTTTCAATATTCCAAATTTTCCACTCGTCTACCAAGCGTTGGATCACAAACGATCGTTCGCCAATACTCCAGCTTCTTAGCTCAAGTTCATTAAATGAAAAATCACCCCACCATTGTTCTCGACTCATTGGCCACTCTTAATCTGTAAATAGTAAATTAAATTGCCGCTAGCGGTTTAAAATATATAAGGCAGCAACAAAAACCTGAAAAGTAAATCACCAAAACCCCAAATAAAAGTTCCGGCCATTAATAACGAGACCTCTAAAATACCGAGTTGAAAACGAACATGGTCTTTTAAATAATCCAGTTTATCTTCAAATTCATCTTCGATACTTAAGATCTCTTTGTCTATGTATTCTTTCGGCGCGTTGTATTTTCTCAATTTTAATTTTGCTTTAGACAACGCCAATCGATGTTGGATATTCAATCGGCTGACAAGTAATCGTTCTTGAATTACGCCACCGATGCTTGACCAAACGCCCAGCAGGGTTACCAAGCAACCACTGCGAGTTACCCATTCGATATCGACAAAATTTATCTTTGTTAGATAAATCCCGATACCGAGTAATATTACCGCTAATGCCCAAGTCATAATGGGTTGTCTATTTTTAATATTGGCAATGTCTTCGTTGTATAAAACTTTTGGATCATTCAAGGTAATAAGATTCTTTAATTTAATGTTTAAAACTATGCAAACGGTGTTTTAACCATAGCGTATGAGCGAACTTATGTCTTATACCCTACTTTTATTCACAACGGTAGAACAGACAAACATTCGGTAAATAAAAGTTATTATTCATTTAATTCAAGCCCACTTTTTTGCCTCAATCTTCGATAAGTCGCCGTATTTATTATATTAAAAACCTAGGAATACCAGTTCAGTTTAGCCCTAACTCATTATTAAAATGACAAAACAGTTATGAGGTTGTGTTAAATATTATTAACATTTAATGTTAAAAATGTTTGACATCAAAAAGAGAATACCTTACCTTTCATGTCAAATATATTTAACATAAAGGAAACTCAAATGTCTTTTCACGAAAAATCCTCTTGGATAATGGCGTTATCTTTATTAGTAAGTTCAGCGCTTTATTTTTTTATCATGGTGTCAATGTCTGGAACGGAAGGTTTAGCCGCACCAAACCTTCCTGTACTGATTGTTTTCACTATTGTTTTAACCGTTTTAGCAACAGTTGGTCATATTATAATTGCCGCGCTAAAGCCCTCCGAAGCAATCGACACGGTTGATGAACGTGAGCAACAGTTTTTTGCAAAAGCAAAAAGCATTGCCTCAAATGTGCTGGCAATAGGTATCTTTATTTCACTCTTTTTGTTTATCTTTTCAACGAGTGGCAACTTGCTATTTTATATGGTGCTTGGCAGTTTAATTGTGAGTCAACTCACTGAAGAAATTATGAAAATTGTATTCTACCGAAAGGCACTTTATTAATGGCTGCAAAACAGTTGCCAGTGGCAAACCATGTAAAAGAGTTAAGAGAGTCTAAACGCTCAATGACGCAGTCAGAACTTGGCGAAGCCGTTGGAGTCACTCGACAAACCGTTGCCGCGATAGAACAGCGACGGTATGCCCCAAGTTTGGAAACGGCATTTAGGATCGCTCGTGTATTTAATGTTGGCATCGAACAAGTCTTTGAATGGGACGAAACCTTTGAATAACCCATGTACGATTGGTGATGAGTGAAAAACTTGTCACCAATCAACCGTATTGAACTTAATACCTTAAAAGACGTAACCAATACTTCACAACATAATAAATATTGAGTTGTGACCAAAAAACACCATCTTCTTTATCAAATTGTGATTTTGTCGTGATACTTTTGGGATAAATTCGATTCATGATTGTTAGGGTCAAAACTAACAAGAGAAAAGAACATGAAAAAACTACAACGAATTTTACTTCCTTCACTCGCCGTCTTATTTTCACAAAACGCACTGTCGGCCGAACTCGACATTAAAGTCACTAATCTAACTCACGGTTTACACTTTACCCCGTTGCTTGTTACAGCACATGGTGCCGATGCGTACTTATATAAAACAGGTATGGCGGCAAGTGAAGATCTGCAAAAAATGGCTGAAGGCGGCGACATTTCAGGTTTGTCTTCAATGTTAATGGGCATCAATGCTGATGTTGTTGAAAATCCAGCGGCGGGTCTATTAGCCCCAGGCACCTCAACTATGACCATGTTATCTACAGCCGCCACTAACACCCATTTATCTTTGGTTACTATGTTATTGCCAACAAACGATGGTTTTGTTGGGCTCGATAGTTGGGAAATTCCAACGACGGCTGGCACATATACAGTTTATCTAAATGGCTATGACGCTGGCACCGAAGCCAATAATGAAATTATCAATGGCGGCGGCATGCCGGGTGTTTTAGGTATTCCCGCAGATCCTTCTGGAAACAATGGCACAGGTGGCACGGGCGTGACAGATATGGAAGAGACTCAAGTCGTCCATATACACCGAGGAAATTTAGGTGATGACGACGCTGCTGGTGGCATGTCAGATGTGAACAACAAAGTTCATCGTTGGTTAAACCCGGTAGCTAAAGTGACAATTACGGTTAAATAAGGAGTACCTCATGAAACCTAATTTATTAAAATCAATAAGCATGGCGGCAGTCGTATCAAGCGCCTTGCTGATATCTGCCTGTAGCAGTGACGATGACGACGATATGATGGTTGTCGAAATGCCAGTTCCTGTTGACGTTTCGTATTCAATTACAGTTACCAACCTAACTTATAGTCAGCCTTTTTCACCTATCTCGATTGTATTACATGACGATGGGCAACTATGGCAGATTGGTGAAAGTGCATCGGTTGCTTTAGAAAAACTTGCTGAGTCTGGTGATAACTCAGAGCTATTTACCCAAAGTGTCGTAACGGCTTCTATGGCGGGTGCAGGTATCTTAATGCCCGGTCAATCGGAAACAGTTTCGATCACCATTGAGGACAACACAACGTCTCTTTTGTCACTTGCAACAATGCTTGTGAATACAAATGACGCGTTTACCGGTCTTAATAGTATACCGCTGGCAGATCTCGGTGTTGGTGACAGTTGGTCCAAAATGGTTGGGGCCTATGATGCCGGGACAGAAGCCAATAGCGAAAGTGCAGGCACTATGCCTGGACCTGCTGATGGCGGCGCAGGCTTCGATACGCAACGTGATGATACTGACATAGTCACTATGCATCCCGGTGTTGTGTCAATGCATGACGGGTTGTCTACCTCAGTATTGACTCAAGCCCATAAGTTTGACCAACCGACAGCAAAAATAACGATTACAAGAACGGAGTAAACTATGACAGATTCAGTGCTTATTGTGGAAGATGATTTTGACATCGCTGACCTAATTCGCGTCAACTTGTTAGAATTAGGTATTCATACAGAGCACGAGTCTGACGGTTCTAAAGCATTAGCAAAGGCTCTTAACGAGCCTTTTAGTCTTTTGCTTTTGGATGTCATGTTGCCTTCATTGTCTGGCTTAGATATTTGCAAGCAGGTCAGACACGAAAAGCCCGAACAAGCTATCATCATGTTAACGGCCAAAAATTCCGAAATGGATCGTGTCCTTGGACTCGAACTAGGCGCCGATGACTACATGACCAAACCCTTTAGCGTGCGTGAGCTGCAAGCCCGCGTCAGATCACAATTACGTAAAGTTAATATCCTTAACCAGCGATATGGCATGTCGCCTTTAACTTCTGACGTTGCTGATTCCTATCAAGTCGGAAGTTTACTAATTAATGGTCAATTGCACCGGGCCACTATAGACCAAACCGTGTTAGAACTAACCGCTACTGAATTTGATTTATTAAAACATTTTGCCAAACATCCAGATCAAGTATTTAGCCGTGCGCAATTGCTAGAAGCCGTTTGGGGATATGGTCACAGTGGCTACGAACATACAGTGAATTCACATATTAATCGCCTACGGGCCAAACTTGAACAAAATCCAACAAACGCGGAAATCATCCAAACTGTTTGGGGCGTAGGTTATAAGCTCAACGCCCAAAATACCAAATCGTCTATGTTCGATAGCAATAGCAATAACAATAACAATAACAACGCTACCCAATCCACGACTTCTAAACTGAAGGGAACTCACTAATGTCTTTGTATAAACGACTCGTTTTATCGCTCTCTTTGGTTTTTGCCGCAATCATTTATTTGGTTGTATGGTGGAGTGGAGAGCTAAAAGAAAATACCCAACTAGAATCGGAACAGCGACTCCATCTTGGATTAGCCGAACATTTAGTGACAGACAACCCGTTATTGGCGCAGGGGGTTTATGATTACGATGCATTAAAAGGCCTATTTCATACCCTTATGATGCTAGGCCCAAGCTTTGAGTTTTATTATGTCGATACACAGGGCAAAATCATCACTTACTCTGCCGATCCTGGTAAAGTAAAACGCACTCATATTGATACGACACCCATTAAAGCGGTAATTAGCAATCGCATTAATGCTGCGACGTTACCCCCTCAAAATGCGTCCTCAGATACAAGTGTTGATACAAGCGTAGACAACAATTTAATCACCTCATTGCCAATTTTGGGCGACGACCCAAGGCAACTTAATCATCAAAAAATATTCTCAGCAGCTCCTGTATTGCGAGACGGTGAATTACAAGGCTACTTGTATATCATTATCCGTGGCGAGAACTACGACTCGATAATGCAAGCTGTCAAAGCCAACAATCAATTTGGCGAGTCTTCAATAATTGCCGCGATTTCACTGGCAGTTATGCTGCTATTGCTTTTAGGGTTATTTCGATATTTCACCTTGCCTTTGTGCAAAATTTCTAACGCGATAAAAGGACTTAGTAATGAAAATTGGGAAACGCAAAAACTTAATCTCAATTTAACCATGTCACAGGACAACGAACTGCAACTTGTAGTTACCACGATCAATACCATGTTAGGCCAAATTCAGAAGCAATTTAGTCAATTGCAAAATATCGACGAACAACGCCGTGTATTGCTTGCAGATCTATCGCATGACCTTCGTACACCATTGGCGAGCCTACAAGGTTACATCGAAACGTTACATATACACGGTGAGAAGTTATCAGCAGTGGAGCGCAGTAAATTCATTGATATTTCAATGAAAAATTCCAAAAACTTAAAGCTGTTAATAGACCAGATATTCGAATTAGCGTACCTCGAAGGTGGCCAAGTTACGCTGCAAAATGAGTCTGTCGCTCTTGGTGAACTCATCTACGACGTGGCAGCTAAGTTTGAACTTAAAGCCGCTGCAAAACGCATTAATATCACCGTCGACCCAGCTGAATGTAACTATCAAATATTTGCCGATATTGGCAAGCTAGAGCGGGTACTGTCCAATCTCATCGACAATGCAATAAGGCATACGCCAGAGGATGGGGAAATTACCCTTTCGGTTGCTGAACACAGTAAAGATGGCAAAAAACTGGAAATTGCAGTTAAAGACACAGGAATTGGCATCAATCAAAATGAGCTTACCCACATTTTTAATGCAAGATATCGCGCCAGCAACAGCCAAGAAGATAAACAATCCCACGCAGGTTTAGGATTAGCCATCAGCCAGAAGTTGGTACAGCTATTTAATTCTGAATTATCCGTTGAAAGCCAACTTGGCAAAGGCACCCGTTTTAGTTTTGAAGTCGTCAAAACACAGTTAGTGTAAACCCACGTTTATAACGACAATAACGAGTTTGTTTAAACCAAGCGCATCAAAGGAAAGTGGCGTCTTGGTTCGGTTTAAAAGGCTTTGACTTAGTTAGAGATTTGTCCGCGTTAGGTTTTCTACATAGCCAAATGTTGTTTAAACATAGGAATAAACTCATCTTCTCGATGACTTACAAATAATACGGTACTGTGTTTTTGTTGGTCTAACGTTTGTAAAAACTTCAGAACTCGATGACGGTTCACTTCGTCTAGGCCCTGCGTAGGCTCATCCATAACCAATAAATACGGAGATTTAACCAACGCTCGAACAATCAATACCAGACGTTGCTCACCAAAGCTTAAATCAGATAAGAGTTTAGCGCTATACTGCAACATACCTATTTTAGCTAACCATTGTTTGGCAATGTCGGTGTGCTTTGACTCAACTTGCTGATAGACCCCAATCGAATCAAAAAATCCTGAGACTACTGTGGCCAAAACGGTACAAGATACCCGATATTGGCGATGAATTTCAGGGCTAACAATGCCCATTTGTTTTTTAATCTGCCATATGCTTTCGCCTTGCCCACGAGCAAAACCCAACACGCTCAACTTGTTGTTGTAACACTGCGGGTGGTCACCTGTGACGAGTTGTAACAAGGTCGATTTACCGCAACCATTTGCGCCAGTAACTAAGGTATGTTGCAATGGCTTAATAGCAAAATCGAGTTCACTAAAAATAATATCCGATTGATAACTGACCTTGCCATTTTGTAATTCAACAAGATAATCGTGGGGATATGGCGCGGGTTCTTCTATATGTTCTGGCCAAGCAACATCCGCTAACTCGTCGGTCATTAACGACTCTAATTGGCGTTGAATTTGTTGTTCATCAATACCGGATAAATCGATTAATTTTCCTTCGTCGATAATGGCAATTTGCTCACACCAAGCAGGAATATCATCGCGGTTACTTAAACACAACAACACAGTGATGCCATAATCACTCAAAGTATTAAGCAACTCTGATAACTCATTAACCGATTTTAAATCTAAACTGTCAAACGGGTTGTCGCATATTAACAGCTTCAAATGCGGAGACTCTATATGGTCTAATAGCGCTTTTAATATAAGTAGCTTTCGGCTTTCACCGGTGCTTAATAGGCGATACCCTTTATCCATAACATGCGACAGTGAAAACTGTGCGACAAGCGTATTTTGATGTTGATTAACTGGCAAAAAATCACGTGCCGGCGTGCCATCATCAATACAATCTGTGATATCTGTTTCATCAATTTTGAGTTCGTTTTCATACACCTCTTGAAGCGTCTCAAACGAAACCACCTTAACTTGTTCAGGGCTAGGGACGACAAAACGCTCGAATGACACTAAGGTAACGTCATCAATCAACATTTTATCTAGGTATTGTTTTCCAGAACCATTACGCCCGACAACGCAAGCTTTTTGACCGGCGTTAATTTGCCAATGTGCTATGGATAACTTGTCGTGGATTAGATTTTTAATGTCGACTATCGGTGAATGCATTTATGGACTACTTTATGGCAATTGAATGAAAACAAACGAACTAATTATAATAATTTGAATTGTTTTTAACACAACAACTAACTCGTTATTAATAATCACCTTTTCGTATCAACAGCGCTCAGACAACTTGCACATATATGCAAATGAAATCTTGTCACTTTACAATTTGAACAATAAAACGAAGCCAGTTAGGAAATGTATTGAGTTAACAACCTTTAAGTCTATTTTGTCTTAAGCCCTTACCCTTGCTTATTCCACTATTTCAGAGCCATTAGATGCCATTTAATCTTGCCGTAAGGTAAGCCATCAATGGGCCAAATTTAAGTAATTTACTGGGAATAACAAACTGCGGAACCCGAAATGTTATACACTTACCTATATTCTAATTTTTCTTATACTTGATGAAACGTTATTTTGCCTTTTTGGCCTTAATTATATGTTGATACTTTTCGGAAAAAACACGTTTACTGAATAGCATGGAGTCACAATGCACCACTTTGTTATTTACCATAAATCTTGCCCCGACGGATTTGGCGCAGCGCTCGCATTAAAGGTATTTTTAGATAGAGAGCACCCTAATGACGTTACCGAATTTCACGCAGCAAACCATGGTGAGCCAGTTCCAGACATTGACGGTAAAACCGTTTACATTGTTGATTTTGCCTATAATCGCGAAACAACCATAGATATTAACAACCGCGCAGAATCGCTGATCGTACTCGACCACCATAAATCGGCGGAAGGTGCATTGGCAAACCTAGATTATTGTACGTTTGACATGTCACGTAGTGGCGCCATGATCGCCTGGCAGCATTTTAATCCAAAACTGCCAGTGCCATTACTTATTAAATATATTCAAGACAAAGACTTATGGACTTGGGCACTGCCACAAAGTAAAGAGTTTTCAGCTGGTTTGTCGCTATTTGCATTACACTTTGATATTTGGATGCCGTTACTTGACGACACTAAAATTAGCGACGTCATTGAAGGCGGAAAAACGATTTTGGCTTATGAACAGAAGTTGGTAAAACGCGCTATAGGCCGTGGAATAAGAATGGTAACGGTTGCTGGCTATCAAGTGCCAATGTTAAATACCACCATATTGGCCAGTGAAATTGGCAACGAACTTGCCATTGGACATCCTTTTGCTGTTACCTATTTTGATACCGCCGACAAACGTATATTTTCGTTGCGTTCGGCTAAAGATGGGGTCGATGTTTCTGAGATTGCGAAACGTTTTACTGGCGGCGGTGGGCATTTTCACGCATCTGGTTTTGCCATTGCGCTTGATCAGTTACCCACCGGTGATCTTCTTAACCCAAGCTAGTATTGGTTAAGTCAAAAAAAGCGTTGAACTTAGTAATAAGCTCAACGCTTTTTATTTGTAATATTTTTACGTTTACGCAGTCTACATTCGATTAGTTATGGGTATTTACCAAGTCATAAATGGTCACTTGCGCATAATCGTGACTATCACCCGAGTTATTTTGATTATAAACCCCAGCTTTGAAATACATATACTGATTACCAGATCCGTAACGACTGCCAGACATATCAAATCGTTCGAACGCTAACTGTGTTTCATTTTGAGAAATGGTCACGTCAAGTTGATCCCCAACAACCTTAATCTCATAAGTAAAGGTTTCACCAAGTTCAATTCCATCACTAGGATTGCTGGCATTATCCGAACGTGAACCAAGCATTTCACGGTACACATCATCGCCGCCCAACACTTCGTGTGCAAAGTAAATACTGCCCTTGGAATTATTAGGGAGCTTGCGATAATAAAGTCGAATAGGTTCGTCGTCATTTGCATGGATTTGGCCAATGATCACTCGTCCAATTTGATAATCTTCACCGGTTGATGTGACATGGTCAACTTTAAGTGTGGTACGTAATACACCATCAACCCCGCCCGCTTTTGCTTGTTCCGTAGCCGATGCACTTGAAAACACCCAGTTATTTTTATTGATCCCTTGAGTCGATATGCTCTTATTTCCCCGGCGTAACATTTCACGTAATTCGGTTCGAATATATTTAGTGTTTTCCGAAGTTTTAAAGCCTCGGACATTTGTTCTAAAAACTAATCCGGCATCAATCGATTGATAAAAGAATCGTGGGTCGAAGTACCCGCCAGCCAAATCGTTTTCATAAATGCTGTCGGATTTTCCGTTATTGTCAACATCAGTTGGCACACTTAGATACCAATCAATAAGTTCGATATTTTGGGTTACCGTTCTATCACAGCCAAAAACTTGAATTTCTATAATGTCGGAAATATCGTTTAGCTCGTTACCCAGAGAAGTAAATTTAACAAACCGGCCAGTTATCGCTCCGGTTCCATCTTCGTCAAAATTAATTCGAGTTGCAATCAAGCTATCACGGTCTGACGAACCACTAACGACAACTTCTTGCCAGTCGACAAGATTGTCAGAAACATGTATTTCATAATAATGACTGATATTAGGATTTAGCCAACTTACTAGAACGTCTGAAATCAATGCCCCTTTGGTCAGTTTTATAATTGCGCTCGTCCCGTTTGATTGACTCTTCCAAACAAGGTTATCTTTGTATTTTTTATCAATGAGGTAATTAACGGAAAAACCAACCGCGTCGGTTTGTTCAGTAGATACAGATTCAATACCTAACTCAAAAATTGAACTACAACTAATAGGTTCTAAGTCGGGGTAAGTTTCCGGTTCGGTTGTTCCAGAGTTGTCATCAACGACAGTGTCATTTTGTGGTTTTGACTCTCCCATTGACGGATCAGCAGTACACCCAGCGAGCAATAGCATCAAAGCTATAGCAGATAATATTATTTTCATATTAACAACTTCATATTTTGGCATTACCAAGTACTATTACCAAAAATACAACCAAATGCAATTAGTATTGATTAAAAGATAACTAAATTGGTAATAACAAATTACTAACCTCAATTACTAACTTTAAGGTGGCACACCTTAACTTCACATTTGCTGATGACCAACGCCCCCTCCGTCGGGCAACTAGCTGGCCTTAGATGTCTCCCTATGTGGCATCGGGCGTAACGCATTTTTCAACTTGTTCCAATATTTCCGCTTTAGATGACGGCTTTATGATGTAACCTTTAATGCCCATAGAAGCCCACTTTTTAAATAAGTCTTTTCGCTTGTTGCCCGTAAGTGCGATGACAGGAACAGGGTTATCACCGCCGGTCTTATTAATATGTTTGGTCGTATTTAAACCATCCAGTTTTGGCATAAATAAATCCATAATGATGCAATCATAACGCTTGGTCTTTATCAGCTTTAATGCCGCTAAACCATCGTCGGCTTGAGATACTATATAATTGGCATCACCCAGTACTTTGACTAACATTTCGCGATAAAGATCATTGTCTTCAACAACCAAAATGGATTTTTGTTTCGTAATTGAATTGGGTTCAGACGCTTCTCCAGCGAACTCTTCTTGCTCTGGCTGAGGTTTGTCTATTGCAGCTGGCTCATTACCATCACTTAAATGTATTACGCTACTTTCCTCATTGTTGGCTTCGATTTTGGCCTCTTCTTTAGATCCCTCGGTGAGCTTTTGTTGTTCGTCACGTTTTTTCTTTTTCGCCACGGTTTTTTGCAGTTGTTTATTGCGTTCATTTGCTTGGTATTGATTATGGACTCGGGTTTCCGTAGCCAATGTTTTTTTCTCGACCATAGTCGCAACCATGTCGTCGAGGCTAATTTGCAGCTCTTTTTCCAGACTTTCTAACATTGGTGCTAAGTGATTTTTAGCGATATTTTCCAATACTTTTTGGGGATCTTCGTTCGTCAATTCTTCTGACGATTCACTAACGACTTGGCCTAGCTTATTTTTACAATCTTGAATACTGCCCGACAATGCGCTTTTACACTCAACCCCTTTATCAATGAGCTCAGCAAGCTCTTCATCGATTATGTCAAACTGTTCATCCGTAATGCCTTCATATTTTTTAACGGTATGTTTTATTAATGCGTTATGCACAATAATTTTTAATCTAAATTTTTCATATAACGGCTGGTAAACAAAATAATTGTCGAACAACCCCTTTATACACGCTCGAAATGCAATATTGGACTCTTTGTTTTTACACAACAAAATTGCATCGTGATTATGTGAAACCAGCTTTTCCTCAACTAATTTAGAATACAATTCAATGCTTTCCATGACAGTATTAAGCGCAAATAGAATGACGGGTGGTTGAAATTTCTCGACTACCTTTCCAATGTTATTGGCATTTGGGATCGCACGAAACTCACTGACTTGCTCAGCGATAATTGCCGCTGCGCCCAATATATCTTCGTTATTGTCGTTTATTAAAATGACCTGAGGGTGTTTACTCGCCATTTTATTATTTGCTTCAGCCACGTTTAATTTCCTCATAAACCGATTTGATGGCCTTACCTATTTTGACAATTAATACTTTGCATTCGTTGCGTTTTGTCTCCGTGCTATTATGTTCAAGCGTCTGTAGATAATATGAAAGTTGCTCTGCACCAATTGCCTTTGACGACGTTTTTAAAAAGTGAGAACGGTCTTTAATTTTCGAAAAATCACCTTCTTTGTAGGATGAAACCAATTGATTATAAATAGTCTGGGCCTGTTGAATAAAGTCCAATTCACACTTTTTGATATATTCCATATCATCACCAACTAACTCTTTCATAATGTCGCGATTCAACACGGACAATGTACTTAATACCTCATCCATACCATTTCTCCATTATTGTTTTCAGGTCGGCTAATTTCACCGGTTTGCTAATAAAATCATTCATCCCAACAGATAAGCAATGCTCTTTGTCACCTGACATCGCCGCCCCCGTAATTGCTACGATGGGAATTGTTGTCATCATATCTTTAAGTTCCAATTTCCGGATATTTAGCGTCAATTCATAACCATCCATTTCCGGCATATGGCAATCAGTTAAAATTAACTTATAGTTTCTTTCTTGCCACATTTTAAAGGCTTCTACGCCATCGCCAGCAGTGTCGACAACGTAGCCTAATCTCACCATTTGCTTGTTGATTAAATCTTGATTAAATGGATTATCTTCAACAATAAGAATATCGGCGATTTTTGTTGCCTCCACATCGTCTTGTTTAGAAGTGAGTTCGGTCGCATTAGCGTCCGTAGAGAACAAATCAAGCTCAGCGAGCTCATCAAATAAATCGAAGTCGTCTGCTTCTGCTTCTGCCTCCGCTTGTGCTTTTGATCTTTTGTCTGAGTCGTAAAAATGAATAATGTTGGACAATAACTGATTTCGCGTAGTTGGTTTTATCGGGATAGGTCTAAATTTTGGATTGTTATTAACAAACGTATCAAGCTCCGAACGGTCTATTGCGACAGCAATGTCATGTGCGGGAATATAATGTGCGAGCTGTTCCAAATTATTCTTCACAAACTCGTTTTCGCCAATCAAGGCAAAAGTAATATCGATGTCGTCAGCATTGAGCGTTTTAATCGCTTCGGCCGTAAATTCGTGGGGGATAAAAGTAACGTTTGCACCTTCCGACTCTAAATACGCTTTATATCGTCGAGACACTTTAACTAAGTACCGGTTAAAGTTAATTATTGTGATTCTTTTGTCGAGTAATTTAGATGCATCCAAGTTATCTTCACTTGCTCGCCACACAGGCAGATGAAGTGAAAAAGTAGAGCCGACATGCAACTCACTTTCTAACGCGATATGACCGCCCATCATGTCAGCTAACTTACCGCAAATTGCAAGGCCTAAACCAGTGCCACCGTACTTCCGGGTCGTCGACTTTTCTGCCTGCACAAAAGGTGAAAATAGAGAGTTTTGGACATCTTTGGCGATACCGATACCGTTATCTCGAATCGAAAAGACCATATTCGTGAGCGCCCCTGTCGTTTTAGCCACATAAACGTCAACGACAATTTTGCCTACTTTATCGCTATTGGAACTGGTAAATTTAATTGCATTACCAAGTAGGTTAAAGAGTATTTGCCTCAGTCGAACATCGTCCCCCATAACTAATTTGGGGATATCGGGGGCTTCCCTTACGTCGAGGATAAGGTTCTTTTTGGACGCAACAGGAAGAAATATTTTACAAATATTGTCTATAACCTCAGAAATGGAAAAGGGTTCATCTTCCAATTCCAATTTACCCGCTTCGATTTTATTCAAATCCAAAATATCATTCAAAATAGAAACTAAGTTATCTGCCGCCGTTTTTGAAATTTCAATTAAAGATCGAGTTTCCTGCTTTAGGTCGTCGTCAAATGCCAGCTCTAAGTTGCCAATAATAGCGTTCATCGGCGTCCGTAGCTCATGACTCATCATCGCTAAGAAATCACTTTTTGCTTTATTAGCTAACTCTGCACGCTTAGACGCTTGTGCCAATGCTTCGGTTCGTTGTGCCACCCGTTGCTCTAATTCGACATTGAGCTTACGCATTTGTTCACGGTGCACAATGGTCTCAGTTTGGTCGATACAAACACCATACAATTGTCGTGAAAGCTCATCAGTATTACGTTTGATTACGCCCTTGGCATGAATGTGCTTAACAGCTTTATCGGGAATACACACCCTAAAGTCGACTTCAAATGATTGCTCGGTTAGCACTACTTTATTTAATGTCGTCATTAACTCGTTTATATCGTCATGGTGCACTCGGTCCCGCCACTTTCCTTTTTTTAAACCGACTTTATCTTCCAATTCAAAGATATCGGCAGTGACATGATCCCAATCCCAAAACCATCGACCATTGAGCCCTTCTACACCTGTCCAAGTGCCGATTAACCCCGCTTCTAATGCGAGTTTTTTTGATTCATTTGCATTACTTAGTTCAACTAAAACTTCTTTTTCTGCTGTGCAATCTTGTAATGAACCGACAACACTGGTCACGCCATAATTATTTTTATATGCATCTCCCCGTAACGAAAACCATTTTAACTCGCCATAAACAACTACCCGAAATTCAAACTGCAGTGGAATTGATAACTCAATGTGGTTTAAGAAAAAAACATCAAATATGGGCTGATCTGCCTCTAAAACTAGCTTTTTGAAGTGTTGCCAATCCAAAAGTTCTGATTTTTTCACACCTAGTAATGCTTTCATATGTGCCGAAAAGTACGCTTTATTTACACTGGGAATATATTCCCAAGTGCCAATCCCTGCACTTTCAGTGGCGGTTAATATTTTGTCTAAACTAAGAGCATAACTTTGTTCGTCAGCAATCACTTCAGTTGATATTTTAAATGTGCAAATGACAAAAATATCAGTATTCGTGTGGATCCGTTTTGCTGAAACATTAATTTTTCGATGGACATTTCCCCTATCATTTACGACCAGTTCAAATTGCTTATCACCCGCAACAAGTTGCTTTAAAAATGCCGCAAATGTTGTTGCACCGCTGCGCCATTTAGGGTCAAAACTTTCGCCAACTTTTATTGGAAGGTAAGGAGAAATTTCATTTTCAAAACCAGATGACAAACGACTAGCATTGCCTTTTTCATCAAAAATAGCTGCGGCGATGTTTGCAAAATCAAAATAGTCGATTAACTCTTGATTACTTGTCATTTATGCTCCGGAGATTTTAATTTTGTAGGTCGATTTAGCCATCTATTAGATTTTGATTTGAATAAACAAGTAAAGTAAAACGACTTTTCAACTCTATATCGTGCGTTTGTGGCGGGAACGTAATGTTTATCTAGCGCATTTAAGAACAAAATATCTTGACGTAAATTACAAATATCTTAAAAACAAAACAGTTTAGACCGCTTTCCAGAAGCTAAATACTTCAGCTTTGCTAACGAATAGCTTAGTTCACTTTGCACAGAAAGCCAGTTAGCCATTGCAGAGCTACAACGTATCCATTCGGACAAATTTATTAAACGAGTGTAAAAAATTAAAATCTAATCTAAATCAACACGGCAATTACTTTTAGTTGGTCTATATTTGATCTATTGGTATTTATTAAAAAGAATTACATGATTGATAAATTCATACTCGTTGTAGACGATGATCCATTGTTGAGGAAAATACTTGCTCGGATGCTAAAAGATCTGGGTCAACATAAGGTGCTTATTGCTATTGATGGCTTTGCCGCGATGGATTTAGTGACAAAACACGGCAATGATATTGGCTTTATTCTCAGTGATTTAAAAATGCCAGGAATGGATGGCGTTGAATTTTTTAGACATTTAGCGGAGTTAGAAACTCAAATTCCCCTCGCGATTATGACAGGAACAGACTCTAGGCTTGTTGAATCTATCGTAGAATTAACCATTCGACGTGGGCTAAATTACAAAGGGACGTTAACTAAACCTGTCAGCCAGTATGCCCTTGCATCCTTACTTCAGACACAAATAACGGTGACGACAGTCAGCGAAAAAGCAACTGTCACTAATATCTCACGAACTGCTGTTTCAGAAATTACCGTTGCCATGCTTGGCAAGGCAATCATTAGAGATGAAATTGAATGTTATTTGCAACCTCAAATTGACGCAAAAACATTAGATGTTATTGGTTTTGAAGCACTCGCAAGATGGCACCATCCGGAACTGGGTCTTATCATGCCAGACAGGTTTATCACTGTTGCCGAAAATAACTTTTTAATTGACGAACTCACGTTTCAAATTTTTAGAAAAGGATTAGAAAGCTTTAGAAAAATAAAATCCAAATTGGATTATGCGACGATTAGTTTTAACCTTTCTTCAAACTCATTAAATAATACTGAATTGCCCGAAATTTTGAGTGACCTGTTGTATGAAAATAAAATACAGTTTTCTGAAGTCGTGATAGAAATAACAGAGTCCAAGCTTTCATTGGATTTTGTAAATTCCCTAGATGTGATGACCCGACTGAGCTTAAAAGGGTTTAATTTGTCGATTGATGATTTTGGTACCGGATTCAGCTCACTTGAACAATTGCAAAAATTCCCTTTTACCGAACTAAAAATCGATCGCGTTTTTACTCAAAACCTTGATATCAGCCCAACGTCACAACTTTTGGTTGAGTCAAGTGTCAGACTCGCTCAAAAAATGGGTCTCAAAGTCGTAGCGGAGGGTGTTGAAACAGAACAACAAATCAGTCAATTGCGGTCTATGGGGTGTGATATTTTACAAGGATTTTATTTTAGTAAAGCATTAGATAGTAAGCAGATAGAAATCTGGCTTAATAACCGGAAAAACACGACTTCGTTAGACATTTCACAAACGTTGTCGACTTAATTTTTCAACAAATATGAGTTTTTCCAATGGCAGAAAGTAATTTTATTAATACCGATGAAATTGACAAGATATTTGGTCGTATAGACCGTGATGAAAAAATTCAGACAATTGTTGATCTAGCTAAAGATTTTGTAAAAAAGCGCAGTGAGTTGTTACGCTTAAAAAATGAAATGGACCTAGATAATTTTAAATTGATTTCCCATTCACTTAAGTCAAACTGTAGATACATTGGGGCTACCGCGCTAAGCCAATGCTCGCTTACTTTAGAAAAGACAGAGTCATTTAATGAAGATGGCTTCGACAATCATTGGCAACTATTTTTATCAACTTATAACAATACAATGAACGACATTAAGTTATCTTTACAGGAATTATAAACGGCGTGGCTAAGTCAATCAGTACCAGAGATAAGTTAAATCATATAATAATCTTTAGGGAGGATAATGAGCTTGATGCCTTAGCCGTGTCGAAGATCTTAGATTACTTTCAACATGTTTTAGTAATAACAGACATCAATAAATTAATTGAACAAATGAAAGACTTAACGCCTAAAGTCATATTTTTTTCGTTTGAACACATCGAAACCACACTCCAACGCTACTATTCTTTGATAGATGACCTTAAAACAACCCCATGCTGTGAGCATAAGCTTGTGGTTCTTTGCAAAAAAAATGAGGAAGGAACTGCGTTTGCTGCCTACAACACACAGGTAATTGACGAATACCTTATCAGTCGTCCGCTTTATGAAAAAACACGGCCTATTCTATTAGCCAAACAACTACTACGTGAGCTCGGCGTTCATTTTACGACAAATGGCAGAATCCAATATCAACTTACTAATCTAGAGCTTAAAAACGAACTTGTCGAAATAATTGAAGGGGCTTTGGATCGCAAACAGGCGTTTAAAACCGAATTAGAAAACAGCATAATAAAACTCGACTCAGCGATAACTGCTGCTCAGGAACGTTTTGAAAAAAATCAAAAAGCAGAGTTAAATTTAGACGATATAAAAAACTTGTTGAGTCAAATAAAGTCCAATGAGATCCGCCCTGAATTAATAGAATTGCAAAACAAAGCCCTGTCTTTGCTCAATGGTTTTGTAAAATCTACAACTTCTCTTGTCACAAAAATGGATCCGAATAATGCATCAATAGATGAGGTTGAACGTGTCGAAAATACTGGCGAAACCAGTCTAGAGCAAAACGAATTAAAACAAAGTACAGTACACCATAAAGTTACAACCCCGCCACTAAATGGCGAGCAAACAATCGATTTTGAGAAACGGCTTAGAGAGCTTCAAAGTCCGCAGAAAATAAGGGTTCTTTTAGTTGAAGATGACGAAATGTCACTAAATTTAAGTGCTAAATTATTTAAGAAATCGACCTTTAAATTTGATTATGCTGTAAGTGGCCGAGATGCCTTAAATAAACTAGATAACAATGAGTACGATATTGTTTTTCTAGACATTAATCTCCCGGACTCTGATGGGTTATCTATCGCAGCGCAGCTAACAAATAGTAAATCAATAAACGCTGACACATCTATAGTTGTACTTACAGGTAGCCACAGTAAATTGACAATTAGACGCGCAGGTCAAGTTGGCGCAAAAGCCTACTTAATAAAACCCCTTCGTGAATCGACGCTACGCGTGGCACTAGATAAATGCGGCTATGAATATTGACCATAAGGAAATTGTCTAAACCACACAAAATAAAAACGCCTATTCTTCTATAACCCCGATTGCACGATTTTGTAATTGTGCCCCCTGGCAGCTTAAAAATGCCTTTTCGATTATCTCGACTGATGTATCGCAGTTATTACTGTTTATTGCTAAACCCACGCTACAGTCCACTACCACATTAACTGTTTCACCATTTTGGTCTGTGATCATGTAATTATCGTCAATCGTTTTCAGCTGGCTTCTGGCCGCAGAAATAGCATCTTGAATTGTCTTCGAATTAGGAAACATAGTCACAAACTCATTGCCATCGTAGCGTGCAATAAAGTCCGACGCTCGGCTAAATAGTCGTAACCTGTTGGCGATGAGAGACAAAATGTCATCTCCAGCCTGATGTCCATATTTTTCATTTATTTGGGGAATATTATTAATTTTCAAATAACAAACACTAAATTTTGTGTTGTAACGTACACCGCAATTTATCATCACATCTAGTTTTTCAATTAATGCTTCACGGTTATATAACTTGGTCAGAAAATCATGTTTGGCAGAACGCTGTAAACTTTTACTGGTTTTAACTCTTAAAATAGAAAATCGAATAACACGTAACAGCAACGACGCGGTTAGCTCTGATTTAGGAATAAAGTCTTGAGCTCCGTAATTAATAAATTCTTCGCCAGTGGAGTCGGCCTCAGCACCCGAAACAACAACTATGGGAATTGCGTCAATTAATGAGCTTATTTTAATGATAGTGTCGAGCCCTCTAGAATCGGGGACATTTAAGTCGACAAGTACAATCTCAGGGGTAAAGTTAACAAGCCCGGTTAACAACGCTTCCAAAGAATCAAACACAACTAAAGTATGACTTTGAAAAACATCCGTATTGAGTGCTTTTCTAATTACCGTTGCGGAAAACGCATCATCTTCTAAAAGGTAAATTAAAAAGCCTTGAGTCGTCTTTGCGGTTAACTTCTTTTCCATTACCAACCCTTCCTTTGTTGTAATGTTTTACCAGTTTGAATGACCAACCATAACACCTAACGGATCTTTTTAAGTAATAATTTGACGGAATGAAGGGGTTAATCTTCATTCCTAACAACCTTTATTTAATTTTCACCTGTTAAGCATTAATGGAATTTGGCGTTACTACATATTTGGATAATTTGGACCACCGCCACCTTCTGGGGTCACCCAAATTATATTTTGTGAGGGATCTTTAATGTCACAAGTCTTACAATGGACACAGTTTTGGCTGTTGATTTGTAGACGTTTTTCGTTTGACTCTTCAACGATCTCATAGACACCTGCAGGGCAATAGCGCTGCGCTGGTTCATCGAACACGTTTAAATTGACTTTAATCGGTATATCTTTGTCAATAAGTTGTAAATGAACAGGTTGCCCTTCTTCATGATTCGTATTTGACAAAAATACCGAAGACAATTTGTCAAAACTCAACTTTCCGTCAGGTTTAGGATAGTGAATTGGATCACATTTGGCTGCCGGTTTCATTGTCGCATAATCAGGCGTTTCATCCTTAAAGGTAAACGGCATTTTGCCGCCGAATAGATTTTGATCTAACGTGTTATACGCTCCGCCAAAAATGGTCCCTAATTTGTGCAGCGCGCCACCAAAGTTTTTAGCGCTTTCCAGTTCTTGATATAACCAACTCTGTTCAAATGATGTTTGATACTGAACTAAGTCAGATTGGCCTTCATCGCCTGCTAACAAAGCGTCTACAATAGTATCTGCTGCAATCATTGCAGACTTCATAGCGGCATGATTGCCTTTGATCTTCGCAAAATTTAATGTCCCTGCATTGCAGCCGACCAAGAAGCCGCCCGGCATCGTCATTTTAGGCAAGGAATAAAGTCCGCCTTTGGCGATAGCGCGCGCACCGTATGAGATCCGTTTACCATTTGCTAAATATTTAGCATATACCGGATGATGTTTCATTCTTTGGAATTCATCAAATGGACTCATATGCGGATTTGAATAGTTCAAATCAACAATTAATCCACAGACAACTTGGTTATTATCGGCATGGTAAAGATAGCCACCACCATTCGACTCACTCGATAATGGCCAACCAGCGGTATGTATCACTAAACCTTCTTGGTGAACCTCTGGTGAGACTTCCCAGAGCTCTTTGAAGCCTAATCCGAAGTGTTGAGGCGATGAATCACGGTCGAGTTCAAATTTAGAAATTAATTCTTTGCCTAAATGACCTCGAGCACCTTCGGCAAAAATAGTATATTTTGCTTTCAGTTCCATACCAGGCATAAATGAATCTTTTTGTTGCCCTTCTTCATTTAGCCCCATATCTCCGGTTTGAATACCAACGACTGCACCGTCTTTATATAAAACACGCGATGCGGCAAACCCTGGGAATATTTCAACACCTAATTGTTCCGCTTGTTCTGCCAACCAACGGCATACATTGCCCATAGAGACAATATAATTACCATCGTTGTGCATGGTTTTTGGGAAAGCAAAGCCAGGAACCGTGTTTGAGCCGGTTTCATTACGTAAAAAGTAGACTTCATCGTGGCTCACTTTAGTTGTAAGCGGTGCGTCTTTTTCAGACCAATCAGGGATAAGTTCGTTAAGTGCTTTAGGTTCAAAAACGGCACCAGATAACACATGAGCGCCAACTTCAGAGCCTTTTTCAACAACACAAACCAATAATTCTTGCTCATTTTCCTGAGCCTTTTGCATTATTCGAATAGCCGCAGATAAACCCGCTGGTCCAGCGCCAACAATGACTACATCAAAATCCATAGATTCGCGTTCGATTTCAGACAAAATACTCTCCCGTTATTTTTATAATTTTTTCGGTGCCATGTATCAGTTTATTTATAGTAGGGATTTGCTTAGTTTTAAAGCTGAACAGGCTATTTAAATCGATTCTACCTTACCTTTACGTAAACTGCATTTACTAGACTTATTTTTGAAATTGAGTAAAAAAATAATTCGGAATGAATTTTTGACAAAATTGCCTATCGAATATGTTTGTTCACTTATCGCGCGCGAATATCGCTTTAGCCAAATATGCGTACCGCCGTAACATGATAAGTAGCACCAACCACAAGTAGTCATCAAGCGCGCCAGATGATTTTTCAGTGCTTTTATCTTTATTGCTATTAGAAGTTTCAACGTTACCAATCGGTTCATCCGTTGAAATGGAGTACGTTTTTTGCCAACCTTCCTTAAAATGAAAAGTACCCTCGAATCGAATTATTTTGCCAAGCATGCTTTCGTCGACAGTTAAAACTGAAGCGCCGCTCGCAACTACTACATCATCTGCATACCAAGTGTAATCATCGAAATTATACGTTTCGTTATATTGTCGAAGCCGGTCAAATGTATTTATAACGCCGTTAATGCTGATAATTGAGCCCGCAATAACTTCAAAGTCATCGCTATGATAGTTTAAAACCTGTAGCCTAGTATTATGAAAAATCGGATCTTCCTGGGGAACTATTTCAACAGATATTAGATACTGATAAACCAAACTCTCTGTTTTAACTTCTACAGAAAAATTATCTTCTCCGAAAAAATTTGGTTTTGGTCGATAAGTAATTTCCCAGTTGCCATTATTATTGTCATACATCGCAACACCTGACATAGGAGAATTAATGATAAGGAGTTCACTGGAATTGGCACTTACCTGAGGCAACAAAAAGGACGAATTTCCGCTATCTTCGGTAACAGTCAGGTTGAAATTTTCTTTTTTAAATTCGATCGGTTGACTAAAGTCAACACTGTGCAATGTGACGCCATGCAACGAACTCGTCATTATTTCGACTTTGTTATTATCTATCTTATTAAATTGGTTTCCACTCGAATCACTAAAGTAATTATATGCCGATCTTTTATCTGGGATCATATCTTCTGACATGTTTAACATAAAACTATCTGCATCAACCAAATCACTAGTGGCATTACCGTTTATGTCAAATGATTTGAGCTGAAATGTCGGGCGCCCCAGTATTCCGCCATCAATAATGACATAAAATTGGTGCTGATCTATCATCCATATCGACTTGGGCAATACATCGTTTTCTAACAAACGTATACCTTCCTCAGCAAAATCAAATTGTACCTGACCTTTTTCATTCAGTTTAGCGATGAACCCTGTCGAATTGACTTCATATTTGCCATATTCGTCAAATACACCTGTTATATAAATATTATTAGCACTATCAGGAGTGAAAGAAAGCCCTGTAACACTTGTATCGTGCTTAAATTCGGCCACCCCATTGTTGCCAAACTCAGTAATGAAATTACCGTTGGCATCTAGCTTAAATAAAGTTAAAAAACTGGGAACAGCGGGCGATTCAACCGTCACCATTATTAGAGTTTCATTTTTTTCAGTTCGCAAAACCTTTAAATTGCTAGTGTCATATCCAATATTTCCGAAAATATCATCCCAAGTAAAAATGACTAGTCCATTCTGACCAAAATTGACGTCAAGCGAACCGTTTTCATCTAGCCGTAAAATAATAACGTCTTGCTGACCCCGATAAGCTGCAGTTTTGTCTATTAGGAATACATCAACTCCACCGTCAATATTTGGTTCTATCCAGCTAATTTTTAAAACAGAGTACCCTTCGACTTTAAGGTAATTATTTTTACCCTCAAGAAAGTTTTCATCCAGCTTTCCAAATTGGTTATAGCGATAAATAGCAGAATTGCGATACGTCCAAATATTATTATTACCATCAATTACATAGGGTTTATTTAACGGTAAATCGGACTTTGTGCTTAAGTCACTTCCTTGGGAAAATGCGTTATCTAACTGACCATTTATATCGAGCATAAAAAAACGTTGATTATCGGTATAAACGAGTCTTCTTCCATCACTAAATGATTCAAAGGATACAGGATTACCTTGACCGTATAAATTATCAATATAGTATAAGTTTGTATTAAACGAAGCGGGTTGGGTAGGAGATGTTTGTACTCCAGCTGGCGACAAATAGCGGAAGTATGTGTTTCTTGGATTTTCCCCCTTGTAAGTAAATAAAAGACCACCGTCTTTTGCATATTCAGCATTTCCACCAAAGAAATAATTTACGTCACCTTTTATCCAAAACACACCTTTTGTACCAAATGTTAAGTCGATCGCCTTATCTTTAAGTTTAAATATCATTAAGGATTTGTCATATTCTACATTTTTGCGTTTTACTTCGGCAATTACAAACTGCTCGCCGTTAACAATGTCTGTTGCAAATTCAGTTCTAAAATGAAACTTATCTTCTTCAAATTCACTAAATACATCTGCACTGTAATTTTTTAAATCAATGTCGCCTAACAGATCACCATCAATATTTATATACCACACACCTTGGACGCTGTTTATTGCATGATAAGTCTTACCTGCGTCTGTTTTTAACGCGCTCGTTCTCACCCCGATGTGGTTTTGTTTTGAACCTGATAATTTATCGCCGTCAGAAATATAAAAATTACTAGCAAATGACTTCATGCCGTCATCAGCAAAAGTCCTATCAATAGAGCCATCTTGGTTTATACGTATAAATGTTGTATCACCAAATCCCAAACTGACACCGAGCAAGACTTGATTATTAGTAGAACCAGTAATAAATGTTTTAACAAAGTAGCCCAAGCTGTATCTGTGAGTATAAAACAACCTCATAGACCAACCTGTTTTACCAAAATATTTGTCTGCTGTGCCGTCACTAGAAAATTTAAATAAGTGAACTTGCCGTTTTTCAACATCATAGCCTTCTAAACCAGTCAACAATGAAATATATATATCCCCTCCCTCATCAACAAAGATACTGCCTAATTGATTCCCCAACGGTTGGAAAAAAGCACTGTCTACAAATTCAATCGAAGCTTCGCCATTAACCCCGAAGGACTTATTTTGCGCTCCTGAATGGCTAAACTTTCTTATTTCTAATTTATTATCATCTAAAAAAGCCAACAGGAAACCATCAGAAATTTTTATTCTGAGGTCAGAATCAGTGTCGTTACGGACGATAGGCGATGAAAGCTGAGCATTAAACTCAACTTTTGTCATTGGAACTGCTGCGTGGGATAAGTTAGTAAAATCTAAAATAAGCAGTAAAAATATCAACGTCCGTGTCATAAAAATAGAACCTAATTGTAAAAATAGAATACGCAAACTACTTAATTATATTAAGGTCGTCAATAGCATAGAGGGTTTTAACTATTATCGAAAAATCCCTAAAACAATTACAGTTAATCGCTACCTAAACACATAACCGAAGGCCCAAATTCGGTGGATGTCTGGTTTAATTTTCAGACTTAAAATTACATGGGTGTCTGCTTAAACTCAGGCTTCAACTCACATGGGTGTCTACTTAAAAATGCATGGGTGCCTGGTTAAATTTGTGTGGGTGTCTGGTTAATTCTTAATTTTGAATGGCTGTCTGGTTAAATTTGGGTGGGTGTCTGGTTAATTCCTTATACTCTTGCTTAATTTTGTGTGGGTGTCTGGTTAATTTTGAATGGCTGTCTGGTTAAATTTGTATGGGAGCCTGCTTATACTCGTGCTTAATTTTGGGTGGGTGTCTGTTTAATTTTGTGTGGGTGTCTGGTTAAAATTAAACTTATGCTTAAACTTGTGATTAATTTGGTGGAGGGTCAGCTTATTTTAGGCCGTTTAAATTTTTGCTAAAAGTTTATGACTGTCGTGCTAATGCGTCTCCAACTACGATACCTGACATATCGCTATACTAAGGTATTTCCAAAGTTGCAGACCGTTCATTTGTGCTAACAATAATTTGATTTAAGGAATTTACTTTAAAAAACGTGTCTTTTTGAACTCGTTATTAAATGACACAATGATGCGGTAGTTTGAGAAAGCACTATAACTATAGGAGGCGAAATTGCTTCACCCCCTATTCAGTCAGACAACGGCTAAATAATCAGCCGATTAACTAATTGTGGTAATTCTAGTTACCACCACCAACTGGACCTTTAAGGGCGCCAACTTGGTTTTGCAATACTTCATCTAAAACGGTTTTAGTGCGTGAACGTGCTTGACGTTGTTTCTTCGTTGTACATTTCATTTTAGAGATACGTGAACCGGTAGGTGCTTCACTACGACACTTTATATCAGCTTTAGCTTGCTTTAATTTTTCTTCTTGTGTCATATTTTGAGCAACTTCTTTGCTCGTAGTCGCTTTATCAGCCGTCGATTTACAACCAACTGCAGTTACTACCATAAGCGAAATAAAAACTAATTTTAATGTTTTCATAATTGTTCCTTTTAAATTGTGTCCATAAACTTGGATTAACGTTGTATTAGTTAGCAATTCTAAAACATTAAGATGCAGTAGTACATTTGCCGAACTTGCCTTGTTATAACAAACTTAATGACCATGTTACAAGAGTTTAGCGTCGATTTTAAAGTCATCGTTTTTTTAGGCACAAGCTCTTTTTTACCGTCTAATTCACGTTAACTCACCCGATAAAAATTTAGAGTTTACCCGTATAAAAAAACGATAAACAGCTAGAGTAGCTAACCCGCCTAGCGTTAACGTATTTTTATATGTTAATAAACACCAAGAAGTACTTTACAAAACATCTAAATATGTCAGCCGAAAACATTTTATAAAACCGCTATATGGAAACTATTCATTACAGCATCAAAAAATACGTTCAAATGAATTTTTTTAACTAATCGCGTAAATGTAGTGTGTTATTCCAATTACGTGCGTTAACTTAGCTATACACTTTAGCAAAAAATCAAAAACACCTATATTGAGCAAAATTTGCACTTAGTTTTAAAACATTTATGATGCGCAAAATTTTTTAGAGGATACAAAATTGAAAAGTGTATTAACAATTGTTTTACTTGCAACTATGTTTGCGCCGACGTATGTAAAAGCTAACGACGGTTTAGCTGAAACAATTTGTAGTTATATCGAAGTTGATAATAAATCACGTTTACGTAAAGTTTTGAAAGCAAACAACATACGGATCAGAAACATCTATGACTCTGTTTTGTGTGACGGTCAAACAATGTTGCGTTTTGCAATTACGAGCGAAGCAAATTCTGTTGGTGGGTTTATCGTTTCAAAATTACCTGTTGTTGCGTTAAACACTCCAGAATCAAATGGCAAAACACTTGTTCAATGGGCTGACGAATTTGGTCACAGTGCTTCTCCAGTCGTTGCAATTGCTCGAGACAGAATGGGCGAATAATTGCTTATATTTCAAAGAGCAGATTTTTCGTTAACTCTTAGGGTTAGTCAAATCGCTCTTTTATGAAGCAAAAAAAATGGCGTTACACTTAAGTGTTAACGCCATTTTTGTTTCAGACAAAAAACTAATTATTTTCTTTTGCGTGGTTTAGACTGTACTTAGGAATTTCAACAACCAAATCTTCATCTTGAATAATGGCTTGGCAGCCTAAACGTGATTCCATTTCCAAACCCCATGCTTTATCTAGCATATCGTCTTCCAGCTCATCGCTCTCAGACAGTGAATCAAAACCTTCACGAACAATAATATGACATGTTGTACAGGCACATACCTTTTCACAAGCATGTTCAACATCTATATCATTCGCTAATGCAACGTCCAGTACCGACTGTCCTTTTTTTGCTTCCAATACTGCGCCATCGGGGCAAAGCTCTGGGTGAGGTAATACAATTATTTGAGGCATGTTTAATCTCTACATTCTGTAATTTGTTTTATACGTCTTCAACCGCTTGACCGGTTAAAGCTTGTTTAATACTGTCTTCCATTCGACGAGCTGCAAACGGCTGACTAATATCATCAAGCTGCTTGATCTTGTCTTTAATTATTGAGCCATCTTCGCCCTGGCAACTCTCTTGTAACAACTGAATGGCCTTATCTATTGCTGCTCGTTCAGTATCGTCGGCAATTAGATGACCTGATTGAGAAATTGCCAATTCCAACGACTCAATCATACGCTTTGCATCAACTTGCTGTTCACGAAGCATTCTTGCTTGCATGTCTTCTTTTGCATTTCTCATAGACGATGTAAGCATATTCGCTATTTCGTCTTCTTCAAGTCCATATGAAGGTTTTACTTGAATTGATGCCTCAACCCCTGTCGATTTTTCCATTGCGGTTACACTTAATAAGCCGTCCGCATCAATATTAAACGTAACTCGAATAACCGCAATACCAGCGGTTAGCGGCGGTATACCTTTTAATACAAACCGAGCCAATGAACGACAATCGTCAACTAATTCACGTTCACCCTGTAATACATGAATAGCCATCATCGTTTGGCCATCTTTGTATGTGGTAAATTCTTGTGCTCTCGCGACTGGGATTGTGGTGTTTCTTGGAATGACTTTCTCTACCAAGCCCCCCATTGTTTCTAACCCTAAAGATAATGGCGTCACATCCAGTAGCAACATATTAGAGTCGGGCTTGTTACCAACTAATAAGTCAGCTTGAATTGAAGCACCAATTGCAACAACTTGGTCCGGATCAATTGTGGTTAAAGGGGTACGTTTGAAAAAACCTTCCACTTTTTCTCGGACTAGAGGTACACGAGTAGAACCCCCCACCATGACCACTTCTAAGATATCTTCGGCTTCTATTTCAGCGTCTTTTAACGCTCGTCGGCAGCTTTTCAGGGTTTTCTTAACTAATTCGGCAATACCATCTTCAAACAATTGTTTAGTGAAAGTCCCGCTAACCTCACCTTCTTGAATAGAAAGTTGATACTCGACAGAATCATCTAACGTTAATTGCTCTTTTACTTTACGTCCTAAATCGTACAGCTTTCTTAAACTTTTCGCTGTTAGCCCACTTTTTGGTAGTGCATGCAATTCAATCAGTTTTGAAACGATTGTACGATCGAAGTCATCACCACCAAGCGCCGAATCGCCGCCCGTTGACAACACTTCAAAAACGCCCTTATTTAAACGTAAAATTGAAATATCAAACGTACCACCACCAAGGTCATAAACCGCAATAATGCCTTCCTGTCCAGAGTCTAAACCATACGCAATCGCCGCAGCTGTTGGCTCATTAATCAGACGTAATACTTTTATTCCAGCAAGTTCGGCAGCGTCTTTTGTACCGTGGCGTTGAGCGTCATCAAAGTATGCAGGAACGGTAATTACGGCACCTTGCAAGTCGCCGCCAAGTGAACTTTCAGCACGTTGGCGGAGGTTATATAAAATCTCCGCTGATACTTCAATTGGGTTTTTCTCCCCCTGTGCTGTTTGAATATTGACGGTATGCTCTTTTTCAACAAACTGGTACGGCAAATCGCCATATAACGCATTGATGTCGGATAATCCACGGCCTAAAAAGCGTTTAACCGATACTATGGTATTTTCAGGATCATCTGCTGCGCTGTTTTTTGCGTCGTCACCTATCATTACCGCCTTCGGCAAATAGCGAACAACAGATGGCAGTGAAAACCGCCCTTCTTCGTCGGGTAAAACACCTGGTTTACCACTACGTACCGCTGCGACTAACGAGTTAGTTGTGCCTAAGTCAATCCCAACTGCAAGCTTATGTTCGTGAGGGTTGGTACTTTGTCCAGGTTCAGCAATTTGTAATAAAGCCATCTAAATACATTTCCAGTTGATATTCATTTTTAATCGTCTAATAACTTGTCTTCTAGCTGTTGCGCTTCGGACTTCAATTTGTAAACAAACCGAAGTTTACGTACAGCAACCGCAGCTGAGTCGTAATCTTGCGAATTAAACAGTGATTCAAATTGATTGGTGTATTGCACTACGAGTTGTTTCACGTCATCGTAAAAGTCATCAAACGCTGACTCTTTGTCCGATGCTGTTTCAATATCTTCAAGCTCTTCACGCAACTCCATTTGCTGCATCAAAAACATGCCATCTTTAATGGTAGTTTGCTCATGCTTTACATCAAAACCGTGTTCCATCACCATGTATTCAGCGCGTGACAATGGGTGTTTTAACGTTTCAAAGGCGTCATTGATTTCTGAGGATGTTTGTACCGCAAGGAGTCGCTCACGGTCTGAGCCGCTAGCAAAATTGTCAGGGTGGACTTTCTTTTGAATATCACGATATCGTTGAGTTAATAAGTTGGTATCAACTTGGAAATCAACGGGTAAATCAAACAACGAGAAATAACGCATAAAAACCTTTAATACAATTTAACTAAAATAATTACGAAACTTGTAATGCAAGATTTTAAAACAGTTAAGGCCATTACCTTTGGGGTAAATGGCCTTATTAATACAAATCTAAAACAGGCTATATGGTGAAGCTTTCACCACAACCACATTCGTCTTTTTGATTCGGGTTCACAAATTCAAACCCTTCATTCAACCCATTTTTCACAAAATCTAATTTTGTTCCATCTAGATAAACTAAGCTTTTTGCATCGACAATGACTTTAACGTCTTTGTCTTCAAAAACTTCATCGCCGTCTTCGATATCGTCAACAAATTCCAACACGTAAGCCAATCCTGAGCATCCTGTTGTTTTCACGCCTAAGCGCAGGCCTAAGCCTTTACCACGGTTGTGTAAAAACGATTTTACTCTATCTGCTGCCGAATCGGTTAAACTGATGGCCATTTACTGCTGCCTCTATCTAAATAAGTTGAAAGTAAAACTAAACTATTACGCTGTGAAAACACAGCTTAATACCTAATTGTTCTTTTTAGCTTTGTAATCTTCAATTGCTGCTTTGATCGCATCTTCAGCAAGAATTGAACAGTGAATTTTCACTGGTGGTAGCGCAAGTTCTTCAGCAATTTCAGTGTTGCTAAGTTGCTGAGCTTCATCGATTGACTTGCCCTTAACCCACTCTGTTACAAGTGAAGAAGAAGCGATCGCAGAACCACAACCATATGTCTTAAACTTTGCGTCTTCGATAATACCGTTTTCGCCAATCTTAAGTTGTAGCTTCATTACATCGCCACAAGCCGGTGCGCCAACCATACCCGTTGCAATAGTTGGATCATTTTTGTCAAAAGAACCAACGTTACGAGGGTTTTCGTAGTGGTCTATTACTTTTTCGCTATAAGCCATTTTAAGCTCCTTAATCGAAAACTCGATTAATAATTAATTTGAAAATTCGTTACCGCTACTAGATAAACCTAGTGTGCAGCCCATTGCACGCTATTTAAATCAACACCATCTTTGAACATTTCCCAAAGCGGCGACATTTCACGTAATTTGTCGATTGCGTTGTTAACTTGTCCGATAACATGGTCGATGTCAGCTTCTGTCGTAAAACGACCAATACTGAATCGAATCGAGCTATGTGCTAACTCGTCTGTCAAACCTAATGCTCTCAATACATATGAAGGCTCTAAAGAAGCAGACGTACAGGCTGAACCTGAAGATACCGCCATGTCTTTTAGTGCCATAATTAAACTTTCGCCTTCAACAAAGTTAAAGCTTACATTGAAGATACCTGGAACACGGCTCTCTAAGTCACCATTGATGTAGGTTTCTTCGATATGTTTAACACCGTTCCAAAGTTTTTCACGTAGTTCTATAATGTGTTTTGTGTCTTTTTCCATATCTTGCTTAGCAATACGGAATGCTTCACCCATACCCACAATCTGATGTACAGGTAGTGTACCAGAACGGAAACCACGCTCATGGCCGCCACCGTGCATTTGCGCTTCTAAGCGAATACGAGGTTTACGACTAACATATAATGCGCCAATACCCTTAGGGCCGTATATTTTATGCGCTGAAAATGACATTAGATCCACTTTCAATTCTGACAAATCCACTGGGATTTTACCGGCACTTTGTGCGCCATCAACATGGAATACAATTTTACGTTCACGACACATTTCGCCAATTTTAGCGATATCTTGAATAACACCAATTTCATTGTTTACATGCATGATGCTTACAACAACAGTGTCGTCACGCATTGTTTTTGCAAGTACGTCTAAGTCAACAAGGCCGTTTGGTAATACGTCTAAATACGTTACTTCAAAACCTTGGCGTTCTAATTCACGACAGGTATCTAAAACGGCTTTATGTTCAGTTTTAGCCGTAATAATGTGCTTACCCTTTTTGCTATAAAAATGAGCTGCACCTTTAATCGCTAAGTTATTAGACTCTGTTGCACCCGATGTAAAAACAATTTCGCGTGGGTCAGCATTTACTAATTCAGCAATATTATTTCTGGCGATATCAACTAATTCTTCTGCTTGCCAGCCATATTTGTGTGACCGCGACGCTGGGTTACCAAATGTGCCATCCATTGTTAACGACTTCATCATTTCTTCTGCTACACGAGGGTCAACTGGTGTGGTAGCTGCGTAATCTAGATAGATTGGTAACTTCATTAAATTCTCCACGAACGAATTAAAAACCTGCGTTTATACAGGTAGAACAATTATAAATTTTGCGCTGCTAAACGAATAGTCGTATGTTCAGCATCTTGCCGCTCTGCTACGGCTTTTACGTCTTTTTGTTGAACCAATTCACCAATCGAAATATCACTTAAAAAGTTTTCTATTCGATCGCTCAGATTCGACCATAATTTATGAGTAAGACAGCGAGTGCCACTCAAACAATCGCCTTTTCCGCCACACTTAGTTGCATCTACACTTTCATCTACAGCAGCGATAACTTCGCTAATGGAGATTTCTAATGCATTGCGTCCAAGAAAATAACCACCACCTGGGCCTCTTACACTGTTTACCAACTCGCTTTTACGAAGTTTGGCGAACAACTGCTCTAAATAAGAAAGCGAAATTCCCTGGCGTTCTGATATATCGGTTAACGGTACGGGTCCATTTGACGTATGTAATGCAACATCTAGCATTGCTGTAACGGCATAACGACCTTTAGATGTAAGCTTCATTTCTCACCTTTCACGTTAAAAATGTGGACCCTTTCGATGGGGTCGCATTTTACAAACCTGAGTAAATTAGTCAAGTACTTATACTTGACTAATTTACTCGGGTTTAAATAAAACGCAAGGACTTTATATTGTCGGATCGAAGGCGTGCATACCTGCGACGCGCTGTTCAGCAGCTTTTTGGCCTTCTTCCACAAACTCTTTTGAGTCGACGTCGATGACCGGTAATTCTTTATTGCAGACAGTACCACCCATTTTTGTGACTTCTGAGCACACTGAAGCTAGCTTCTCGTCCATAATAGTAATGTGGTCTAACATTGCGCCAATTGCTTTGGCGACAGGATCTGGGTTATCTGGTGACACCGCATAAGCGTCAAAACCATATTTTTGCGCCATCTGCGTACGCTTTTTATCATCTGTTGCAGCTGAAGTCGGCGCGTTTACTATTCGCCCTGGAATACCTACAACAGTGGCGTTCTCAGGAACTTCTTTAACAACAACAGAGTTAGAACCAACACGGGCATTTTTGCCAACTAAAATCGGACCTAAAATTTTCGCCCCGGCCCCTACGACAACACCATCTAACAATGTTGGATGCCTTTTCCCAGCATTCCAACTTGTCCCACCTAAGGTCACACCGTGATAAAGCGTTACATCGTCACCAATTTCTGCCGTTTCGCCGATTACGACGCCCATGCCGTGGTCGATGAAAAATCGACGGCCAATAGTAGCACCGGGGTGAATTTCAACCCCTGTTAACCAGCGTGCAATAGTTGAAATGTAACGTGCCAACCATTTCCAGTTTGCGCGCCACAGACTATGTGATATTCGTTGAAACCAGATCGCATGAAGTCCAGGATAGTTAAACAATATTTCCCAATTGCTGCGCGCAGCTGGGTCACGATTGTAAACACTTGCTATATCTTCTTTAATGCGATCAAACATTGGGAACGTTACTCTTTAATTAGTTTAGTTTTTAATTAACTTAGTTATAGAAGTGAGGACACCTCTTAATATATTCAACTCGTGGGACTCAGGTCGTGCCCGATTAAATATACGACGAAGCTTTGACATAACTTGCCCAGGATGTTGTTTAATAATAAATCCGGTATGAACCAAGGTTTCTTCCAAATGCTGATAAAAACCTTCTAGTTGACCGCTATTAGGATAGTCGGCTTCAAACGGCTCATATTGCTCACCTTCTTTTTCTAAAAAGTTCATGCGAACTTCGTAGGAAAGTGTTTGAACCGCCATTGCCAGATTTAAAGAACTGTATTCTGGATTTGCCGGAATATGAACATGGAACTGGCACTGCTGTAATTCTTCGTTGGTGAGGCCCGAGTTTTCTCGCCCAAATACCAAAGCAACTTTATGTTTTTCGCCTTCTTCAACTACTTTTTTACCACACTCTCGAGGACCGACCATTGGCCAAGATAACGTACGTGAACGAGCACTTGCTGCAATTGATAATCCACAGTCTGCGATGGCTTCTTGCAAAGTATCTACAATTTTGAGATTGCCTAAGATATCGGTCGCTCCAGCGGCTAAAGCAGAAGTATGACTATCTGGAGGCTGCACAGGATCGACAAGTACTAAGTCTTTAATTCCCATCGTTTTCATTGCGCGCGCAGCAGACCCGATATTTCCGGTATGTGAGGTATTTACCAATACAATTCTTACGTTATCTAACATTCACTCAGTCATTCTAGTAGTTAAGCCGGCCGCAGTTTAACACAATAGCGGTGTAGGAATTAAGCCCAAATACGCTGTCGTTAACTCATTTTTTTATTAGATATTATCTGAATACCACTAATGCCCAGATTTTGTAAGGACATTTAGCCCCATGAAGATCAGTGAAAGGAATAATAACGTAAAAAACAACGCAGACACCCACCGTTGTTTTAACCACAAAAAAACAACGCAGACACCCACCGTTGTTTTAACCACAAAAAAAACAACGCAGACACCCACCGTTGTTTTAACCGCATAACGTAAGGTAAATTCAATTATTTATGCTTGCCACTCTTGGCTCATAAGCTTTATTTCGTCTGCAAACAGCTCCGCAACAAAAACATCACCTTGATTTATTTTCCCAACACCTTTTGGTGTGCCGGTCATAATGACATCGCCATCATCTAACGAAAACACCGTTTCGACTTCCGATAATATCGCGGTTGGAGAGTGGATCATGTGTTCTACACCGCCAGCTTGTTGTAGCTTGCCATTTATCCAGAGTTTCAAATGAAGCTTTTCTAAATCGAAATCCAACTTAACAAAGGGAGATAACACAGCGGCACCTTTAAAACTTTTAGCTCGCTCCCACGGAAGCCCATTCTGCTTCAACTTAGTTTGAATTTCTCGTTTTGTTAAATCTAAGCCAACCCCGACCGCATCTAAAAACCCGTTTTTTACGACAAAACATATTTCTGTCTCAAAATGAATTTCATCGCCGCTTTGAGCGCTCCCAAGCTTAAAAACAAAACTGTCAGATATTGCAGAATTGGGTTTTATAAACAACACCATCTCGTCAGGAACCACATTATTCAACTCCTTAATATGATCTACAAAGTTACGCCCAACACAAACAACTTTATTAGGTATGATCTTAGTTCCAGCGACAGTGATTCTATTTAGTGACATACAAATATTCCTTTGCTCGGATTAAGTGGATACGCTTAAGAAGTGTAAGTTTAACTAAAACAGACGGTAAACAAACACGTTTCCAGTTCATAATTAACAAAAAACCCCAGGCGACTGGGGTTAATTTTAATATAGGAAGAGCTATTAGAAGATTAGCTAACTGTTACTTTGGCAAACTTTCTTTTACCGACCTGATAAATTTCACTGCTGCCAACTTCAATTATCAACTTTGTATCACTGATTTTGTCTTTGCCGTTTAACTTAACAGCCCCCTGCTTGATCATGCGCATCGCTTCAGAGGTACTTGCCACTAAACCAGCTTCTTTAAGTAAATTACTGATAGCAATTGGTTCACCTGATGTCACCGTAACTTCTGGAATTTCGTCAGGCAACGCATTTTTTTGGAATCGCTTAATGAAATCGGCATAAGCATCATCCGCAGCTTGTTCACTGTGGAAACGTGCAATTAGTTCTTTTGCTAATTCAATTTTGACATCACGAGGGTTGCTGCCCGCTTCAATATTTGCTTTAAATTGCTCAATTTCAGCAATTGGGCGGAAACTAAGTAAGTCATAGTAACGCCACATTAGCTCGTCAGAAATAGACATTACTTTACCAAACATATCCTGCGGCGCGTCTGTAATGCCGATGTAATTGTTCAAAGACTTAGACATCTTTTGAACACCATCTAATCCTTCTAACAAAGGCATCATCAAAACAGATTGTGGACGCTGACCTTCGTCTTTTTGCAACTCACGGCCCATTAATAGGTTAAATCGTTGGTCTGTACCACCTAATTCAACGTCAGCTTTAAGTGCAACTGAATCCCAACCTTGTACAAGTGGGTATAAAAATTCATGAATTGCGATTGACTGACCACCCGCGTAGCGCTTTTTAAAGTCGTCTCGTTCCAACATACGTGCAACGGTTTGACGAGCAGCTAGCTTAATCATGTCTGACGCACCAAACTCGTTAAACCATGTCGAGTTAAAAGCGACGGTGGTTTTAGCTGGATCTAAAATTTTGAAAACCTGTTCTTTATAGGTTTCTGCGTTTCTTAGCACGTCTTCTTTAGTTAACGGCTTACGCGTAACATTTTTTCCCGTTGGGTCGCCAATGAGTCCAGTAAAGTCACCAATTAAAAAGATAACTTCATGGCCTAGGTCTTGAAATGTTTTTAGTTTATTAATTAGAACAGTATGACCTAAATGAAGATCAGGAGCTGTAGGATCAAAACCGGCCTTGATGCGAAGAGGTTTGCCCTCTTCTAGTTTTTTGATCAGATCGTCTTCTGGCAAAATTTCATCTGTGCCACGTTTGATCTCAGCTATAGCGTTTTGGATGTCGGTCATGTTATCGCCTGTAAATTACTACTCGAAGAGTCAGGTTAAAAATAGAATCGCCGGAGTTTACGACAATTTGTCCCTTTTTTGAATGTTAAGCTAGGTACAAATTGCGATATTCTTCAAATGCGTACTGATCTGTCATGCCGCTAACGTGATCTTGGATCAATCGACAACGGTAATAAAACTCCAGTAATACAAAGTCGGGCTGGTTAATCAAAGGTTCAATTGCCACTCGATAGGCTTTTAAATGTTTGTTTGCAAGGCGTTTATAAAGCCTAGCTTCTAAAAGCCCACCACGTTTTCGGTCCCATACCATGTCTTGAAACTTGTCTGTTTTGCATAATAACAAAGGTTCAAAAGCTTGCAGTAGCCCCGATATAATTTGATAACCCTGTAGTTCTTTTGTCTCAACTTCATGTGTTGAGAAAATGTATTTAATCGCGACATCTTTAAATGTCGAAATAACGTTATGAAAAATACTGTCGTCTTCGAGTAAGGCACGATTAAAATCGCCTTCGTAGACGCTTTCAATATTATCGATAAATTGCACAGCAGCATGATCGACCAGAGGATGAATGAGCTGCACCCGCAACCAAACAAAAAATTCATGAGTCTTGTTTATCGGCTCTTTTTCACTTCGGCCAAGTGCATATTCTACGGCCTCTTCAAATGTCTTGTTTTTCGTGATCCTTTGAGTACTTGTTTCACCAGCGTACCGATTAAACGTCTCGATTAAATGAGCAGACAACTGTTGGCAATCTAGTAGTCCTTTTTCAACACCATCTTCAATGTCTGCTAAACAGTAACTTATGTCATCTGCCGCTTCCATTAAATAGGCTAAAGGATACCTGTGACCGGGCTTTATTTCTAAATGGGTCGACATCGACTTGATGTCTTCCATTTCAGAATAATAAAACCCGACTTTCTTCTTCAAATAAGACAGTGGTTTGCTTTTGTCAGGTCTTTGTTCAAGCCCCGAACGCGTATATTTTAGTATGCTGGCCGCTTGCGAGTACGTTAGGTTTAAACGTAACAAATTAAAGATGATCCGAAATGCTTGAGCGTTTCCTTCGAAATTTTTAAGTTCGTGTTTAAGTTGCAACGCCAACATTTTGTTCGACGACTGCGCAAACAAAACATGTTTATCAAGGTGTTTTTCAAACCAATGGTTAATCGCCGCTTCACCAAAATGACCAAAAGGCGGATTACCTATGTCGTGCATCAAGCACGCCATTTCTACTAATGTTTCAACTTCTCTTTCGAATGGCAGTAAACCGATATCTAACGGATTTTGGTTTAATTTCTTGAAAATTGTTCGAACAATATGTCGACCCGTCTGCTGTACTTCTAACGAATGCGTTAAACGGCTGCGTACTGCAGAGTTATTTTCTAATGGAAAAACTTGTGTTTTTTGTTGAAGACGACGGATCGCAGCTGACTGAATAATTCGGCCTCTGTCACTTTCAAACTGCTCAGCTAAATAACTAATATCGGTAGGAGGGGTTGCTCGCCCATATGAACGCAACGCTGTGATTTTCTTCTTGAAATCCATAAAACTAGAAACTCTCGGCAAAGGATGAAAACACCCTAGTGGCGGATATTCCAGCCAACTAATAAGTGAGTACGATTGTTAAAGGTAAGGTCGGCTTCTTTAAATTTTTCGGTTTGGCAAATTGGAGCCATTTTATATTTATAAAAAGTTAATGAAGACTCACGACTAACTTCTTTTTTTTCAGATTCTGGCAACACGTTCCACGACAAATACACTTGTTTTTTGGTCATTCCCCGTACAATTCGACATTCTAATATCGCTTTCTTGATCTTTTTTGACAACTTAGGATAACCAGCGATATAACTTTCAGCTCGAGCTTGCCGCTCATCTAGTTGTTTTTGTTGCTTCTTTTTTTGTTTCGCCCAATAAGTTTCAATGGATTCAGCTCTGCTAACGTCATAAAACGTCATCTTCGACTCGTCTCCACAAGGCAATGCCGAAAACTTCGTTACACCATCTTCGATACACCGGTATACCTCTGCATTAATGTTTGCAGACATAAACAGACCAAAGACTAATAGTAGAAAACCAGCCGCTCGCATTAACCTACATTTTCCTTTCTGTTAAACTTAAATTCAGACCATGTTGAAATGTAAAATCACTGATATTCTCAGTTTTTTTCAAATTTCCACACAAATAAGTCGTAATAGTGCGGTAAAATCAACGATAAACCTAGCATTCCACATAAAACGATGTACATCAAGGCAAAAATACCAATGACACAATTTGCAATCATCAATGAAGTACATAAAACATTAGAAATAAAAAAAAGCCAATTCATTTGCTGGCTCAAAACAGTGGATTCTCGTGAAGATGCCATGGCGTTTCTTGCTATCGCCAAGCAAACTTACCCTGACGCGCGACACCATTGTTGGGCGTATGTCATGGGCGCCAACGCACAATCTCAAACCGCCGCGATGTCCGATGATGGAGAACCTTCTGGTACCGCTGGAAAGCCCATTCTCAATGTTTTACAACATAAACCTGTCAATAATATTATGGCAATTGTCATTCGTTATTTTGGTGGTATTAAACTTGGGGCCGGAGGGCTTGTAAGAGCATATTCGCAATCTGTTGAACAAGCGTTTAGTGAGGCGGAATTAGCGCCAATTGTCCCTGTAGATAGTTTTACGGCGAAGTTTGATTTTGCTCAAGAACAATGGGTTCGCCACCAACTTGATTTACTGAATGGCACTATTTTAGATGTTGAATATGCTGAGTCTGTAACAATGACAGGGCTTATTCCAAGTGAAGGCTTGCAACAATTACAAAATGCCATTGCGTCAAAAAGCATTGATTTAGTCATTGAGGAATAAAAGGTTAATACAAATATATTAGAAACGTCTTACCCAATTCTATGTGAGTTAATTAATGTCTTTAGCAAACCGCGGCACAGCAACTGTCGTTAGCCCGAATTTGATGTCTGAGACATCTTTGATATTGCCAATGGTAATATCAATTGATTATATTCATTCATTAAGTTTTGGATCTGCAGTTTAATTAACTTCCGTTCATCTTCATCTAACGATTCATCATTGTAATCAAGCGTTGCTTGCTCAATTTCAATACGTTTATTCGTTGCCAGTTCCTCTAAATTTGCTTTATCTGAAACGGTCAAGGTCACATCTTGTGATTGCTCGGCTTGACGAACCTGAGCTACTTTCGCCATCGCTCTTGCTTGGCTCTGCGCTAATTTCACTTGTTGCAAGCTCGTCGGCTTCGTTAATTGAGTTGTTTTTTTAAGTTCCGCTTCTGGTGAAACATTTTGCTCCAGATGATGACTAAAAATGACAAATATCGCGACACAGAAGGCAACAATAAACGCGCCAATTAACACAATTTTATTCTTTTTCATTGTCAATGACCTTAGTTTGAACCCGTTGAGAAAGTATGTGTACCTAAATTCTTGGTATTGCCCGCCATATCCCTAACGCTTGATAAAATGCTAATTCGATACGTTGTTGATCCTAACAGTGCCGAATTTGGGGTAAATATTATTGTGTCACCTACTACCTCATATTCACCTTCTATAACATCGGTACCTTGCTTGATTTCAGGTAACGAGCGACCATCAATGACCTCATCAAAAACGATGGTTATTGTTGTATTAACATCAACATCTGTTGCATTACTTGCTGGGTCAAGACTGACCAGAGATGGACCCGTTGTATCGTTTGACTCAGAAAGCGATGTCGTAAATGTCAGTACATTGCTTGCTGCGTACTGGTTACCAGCATAGTCACAAAACGCATTAACCGAAACATAATAAGTTGTATCAGCCGATAAGTTTTCCTGGCCTTCAATCGTCACGATTTTTCTGTCCGACGACAATGAGACATAGATATCGACTGAACTATCATCGGTACTTAAAGTCACACCTGTTTCAATAGGACAAGAATCGCTCAGGGCAACGTCAAATTCTAAAACGACCTGGCCATTTAAGGGCATATCTGTATATCCATCAGGTAAATTTGTCGCCACTAAAATAGGAGCTGTCGCATCTAAAGCATCAGCTGTAGTGAACACACGTCGTTGCGACTGAGCCAAAATATTCCCTGCGTTATCTAATAGATAGGGAGAGTAACCAACATAAAAGTCATAGCGAGAATTTGCTACCAATACCGAATCAGGCAATAACGTTAATGTCTGCCCGTTATTGCTTAACTCCCACGTAGAAGCAACTTTTTCCTGTGCGCTAAAGTCTAATAGATAAAACGTATCCGTATCTATTGTTGTAACATCAACAGGTTCGTCAAACGTCACTTGCAACAATGGATTTAGTGGTATGTCAACACTGTAATTAATAGGAATACTCCATGCGCTAACTTCCGATTTGGCAGTATCGACTTTATTACCTGTTGTAAAGGTTACTGTCATTGACTCCTGCATAGCATTACGACTTAAATCATAGAGCCCAGAGATCGTAAATGTATATGTTTCGTCCGGATCTAAAAGCCGTTTTGGTGTGAAGGTTATCAGTGTTCGCTCACGAGTTAGGTTCATAGCTAATGGAATATTCAGGCCCTCACTATCCATCAAATTTGCGATATTTGAGTCAAAACTTGAAATTGCTTCGTCGATTCGAACTCGCAGTTTAAGGTTCAATGGCAGACCAGTTTGCTCATTATCTACATTAATTGAGAGCAACGTTGGGGATGTCACATCGATATCGCTATTTGTCGTAAAGTATCGATATTCGTGCCCTGCTGGATTGCCACTCAAATCACGCAAGCCAGTTGCATAAGTATAATGCAACGTATCGGCGACTAACGCAGAAGCAGGTGTAACTGTAAGTATGGTGCCATCTGACGACAACTCCCATGTAGAGGCAATCCTCAAGTCACTTGAATTCCAATAATAAATGCCTTCATTAGATAAACTTGTTGGATCAATCGGCTCAGAAAAATGCCATTGAGTTACCGCATTAATCGGTATATTAATTTGATTATTTGATATTGAGACATCTACAACCGTCGGTGCCGTAACATCTGCGCTATCGCCAGTATTAAATACTGTTTGGGCGGATACAGCCACATTACCTGCACCGTCAGTGACACCACTAACCACTTCCGTAATTTCGCTGCTTGTCGCAAGGCTTTGTTGGTGGCGATAAGTAATGACTTTGTCTTCTTCATCAAACATTACATTTGTTGCCGATGGGTTATTCGCAACAAATGATATTGGATTGATGCTTTCGTCATATCTAACCGAAAATAGCGCGTTCACCCCTATATTCTCAGCGCCATTTGGCGGATTCATTGCAACTATAGTAGGGCCAACATCATCCACAATCGACAAATCATCCGTTGTAAATGAAATGTAATGATTACCATATTTTATGTCTCCGTCGGTATCAATAATGTCCGATGTAAACTGCACATAGTAACTATTATTGACCTCGAGAGGCTCATCAGGATTGACAGAAATAATTGTGCCAGTAGGATCAAGTTGCACTGTCGCGGGATGAAGTTCTGCTTCAAGGTTGTTTGTATACAATTTGACGTTTTCAGATGTCACAGTAGATTCATCCAATGGCTCTGAAAATTGCGCCATAATGGTCAAATTCAAAGGCAAATGAGTGCCACCCTGTGGATAAGTCGATGTCAATGCAGGAGCGATACCTATTTGCTCAGAAATTTCAGCCATTTCAAAATTACTGTCGTAGGAATAAATCCGATTACCAACTAGATCGGTTAGGCCATCCACATAGACCTCAATACGTGCACCAGGAGTAAGTCCACCAGCTTTCGTCAATGTCAGTGTAGAGCCAGATGAAGATAAACTGACGTCAACTTCCACTAACTCACCATCTTCCAATACAGTTACGCCATCCGCTAAATTTGCCGCAGATATTGGTTTCGACAAATAAAGAGTTATCGTGTCAATATCATACGAAGTATCATCGTTATAACTCGGTACTTGTTGCAAAACTCTGGGACGAACATTACCTGTTGGATCAAGTCCTGTTGTAAAAGAACTCACAAACGGCACTAATGCGTTACCTGATAAATCCACGATCTTGTCATTAGCGACAACAGAAATTAGGCTGTTTTCAGGTAGATTTGCACTAATCGTGACAAACTGCCCGTCCACTGAGCGACTTATTGACGTCGTGAGCGTTTCTGAACCACTAAATACCGCGATATTAGATGAAGTTAATTGCGAGGCATCCATAGGTTCGCTAAATGTTAGAACAATGTCTGTATCTGAATTTGTATCAATACTGAGATCCGCTGGCGAAATTGCCACTATGGTCGGTGACGTATTTTCAACCGATTCCGCAGTGACAAATTGTCGAGTACCAAGGCTCCGTGTATTCCCAGCTAAATCAGCAACCGTACTATACAAATAAATGGTATACGTTGTATTTCCAACTAAATTAACTGAAGGCGTAAAGACGACTGTATTACCAGTTACCTGATACGATCCTGGGACGGTAATTCCGGCCCCACGCACTTCGGGTGCGGTGCGTTGGTCAATATCCTCATCAAATTCCATTGTTATAGTAGAGAGCGACGTTGTGATTTCCGTTGCCTGATGGTCAGGTGAAATTGATACTAGCCCCGGTGCGTCATTGTCTACTTCCGTGTTACTAAGCGTTGAAAATTCAAGTTGATAAGAGTCATTTGTATTACCTGCGTAATCACAAATATCTGACATTGTCAGGACATAATTTGTCGCTGCAGAAAAGTTTTCGACAGGTGTGATACTAAGTGTTTTATCATCTGAACTTAACGCCAAATCGATATCAATCGCAATACCATTTGCTTCAACTTTAATGCCTTCGTCGAGTAGACAACCACGGTTTAGTCTTTCGTCAAACGTAAGCTCTACGGCACCGTTAATAGGCATATTTGTTGCGTTTGTGGTGATATTTGTCGATAACACATTTGGCGCAACATCATCCGTTTCATAGGCGGTAGTAAAGTAGCGATAATTGCTATTGCTTACCCTATTTCCGGCTAAATCTTTTATATAAGGCGAATACCCAAGGTAGAAGTAATGACGAACACCAGCCCTTAATGCCTCACTAGGAATAAAAGTAATGGTTTTTTTATCATTAGATATTTGCCAATCACCCTCGACATCAATACCCGTGGTATTGTCGTACAAATAGAAAGTTTCTTCATCGACAGTTGCAGGGTCGATAGGTTCATCAAACGTCACAGATAGTTTGGGATTTCTAGGTGCGTTTTCTGCTCCATGGGTCGGTGCACCCCATATTGCAATACTGCCGCCTTCGATGTCCGTTAACGCACTTGTAGTAAAATGTGTCGTCATCGGTGTGCTTAAAGTACCGCCACTGCTATTTTCAACCAAACCTATTGACCAGGTGTACTGGCTATTCGATTTGAGTAACATTTTTGGGGTCAACGTAAGTAATCTACGTTCTCTGCTCAGTTCAAGTTCAAAATCGACAGGGTTACCTTGATCATCTTGCAAGCTAATATGCTGTTCATAATCTGTTGTGATTGATTGATTAAAACGAGCATTTAATTTTACATTTCTCGGTACCGAAGTCGCGTTATCTTCTACTGTCGTTGCGGTAATCGCCAGCGGTTGTTCTGTGACATTCCGGTCGGTATCGACTCGATAGTAAGTATAACTAAACACGTTATGACTTAGGTCGCGCACGCCATAAATATAGAAATATAATCGACGATAAACGGGCAATAAGGCCGTTGGAATTAATGTGATTTTTCGGCCATCAGCGGAGAGTTCAACGCTCGCTGCAATATTTTTGCCTGTGGAGCCATCATACAAATAGACCGAACCTGAATGCACACTTAACGGATCGATTGGTTCATTAAATGTAACCGACAATATTGCATCGCGTTGGACGACGTCATAATCAAAAAACGTAGAATCCACTATTGTTGGTGCCGCAATGTCAGGTCCACCGGCTGTGGTAAACGTCGTCGACGCACTAACGACTTTGTTACCGACTAGATCGTAAACTTCCGATATTGTCTCTGTATGTTCTGTCAAAGCAGGTAATGGCTGGTAGTAACTATATCGTAATTGCTTATTGTCTGCATCAAACTGAATATTCGCCTGACCCAAGCGATTAAACCTCAAACTATTAATGTATTCGTCAAATTCAACAGTAAACGTTGCATTTGTACCTATGCCAACCGTGCCTTCTGCTGGGCTAAATGCCGTAATCATTGGTTGTCTATCATCAACTATAGAGTCACTGTCGGTATAGATGTAATTAGAAAAACTGAAATTTAATGAGTCGCCATCCGTGTCTAAAACACTAGATTCGATAGATAAATAATATGATCTACCGACCTCAAGTAACGCTGACGGAATAATGGTTAAGAGCTTGCCTGTTTCGTCCCAATCAAGATGATAGCTTATTGATTCCCAATCTGAGCTAAATTCACCACCAACGGCTTGCAAGTTAACGGTTTGTTCATTAAAGGTGGATTGATCCATTGGCTCATTAAACTTGACCATAAAGGAGCTATTCAATGGCACGCCTTCGTAACTGCTCTGCGGTGTATAACCTATTACATAAGGGCTATAACCAACTCGACCGTCTAAATACGCTAACGTAAAATAAGCACTGGCTGAGTAAATTCGATTACCAGAAAGATCTCTTATCGAATCATCTAAGAAGCTGGTTATTTCAGCGCCATAGGCAAACCCGTCAGCATAATAAACATGAATTGTTTTACCATCATTTAAAAGAGACACCTCAACATCAATTGGTTGGCCATTCTCAACAACTTTAACACCTTCAGCTAAGGTACTAGGGTCAAGCGGCTGATTAAAATGGAAATAAATGTTATTTCGTTCCGTCACTTCAGAAACACCATTTTCTGGACTCTCTTGAATTAGTGAAGGTCGAGAGTAATTATTGCTTTCGGCACCTGTCGTGAACGAACTGACGAAGTGATTTAATGGATTGCCACTGAGATCAACCACGTTACTAGATACAATTATGCTGACAATGGAATCGGCTGGTAAGCTTGCTATTAATGTAACTTCTTTACCATTTACGCCACGATATACGCTTGGCGATACAATTTCGCCTGCTGCATACAAGACAATGTTGCTGCTATTTAAGGTATTTTGAGTGATCGGCTCGCTGAACGATAAAACAATCTCTGTACTATCTGGTGAGACCCCTATTGCACCATTTTCAGGAGAAACTAATGTCACCTCCGGAGGGGTCGTATCTATTTCAGACACTGTATTGAAATATTGTGTTCCACCATACGTTGTATTGCCAGCAAGGTCTGGAACATTATTATAGATTTCTATTCGGTATCTATTTGACCCCAACAGTGGCTCACTAGGTGTAAAAGTAATTACATTACCAACAATTTCATAGCTCCCCGGCACTTCTAGATCAGTTCCTGATATTTCGAGCTCTATTTTAGGCCTTGCCATCAAAGAAACGTCTTCATCAAACTCTAAAACAATTGAAGTATCTTTTGGAACATCTACCGCTTGATGTAAAGGTGAGATGCTAACCAAACTAGGACCCGTTGTATCCGGACTTGAGTTACTCGACGTGGTAAAGCTAATTGTTTGTTTCTCTAATACGTTACCGGCGTAGTCGCATATTTGGTTTAGTTCCAACTGGTAACTTGTACTTGGTAAGAGCTGTTCATCACTTTCTATGGTGATCTGGTCCCCACTACCGCCTAAAGTAACTGAAATCGCTACCGTTTCTTGCCCAGTTGTTAACGTCGCAGCTTGATCTAACGCACACGTTTCAGAGATTTTTCGGTCAAATTCAAATATAAATTGTGGATTGATTGGCATCGTTAAAGAGCCATTAACAACATTTGTTGTCATTAATTGAGGGGTTGTCGCAAGTTCATCTAAGCCTGTTGTAAAGTTCCGCGTTGCACTATTTACAACTGTATTTCCTGCAATATCAGTAATAGGAGTGACCCGGCCGACATTGATTGTATAAGAGTGTTCTGGCGTCAATAAACTGCTTGGCTCGAGACGAATTGTTGTTAAGTCATCGCTAATAGATTGGCTGGTAGCAACAAGTTCACTTACATTGTTGTCATACAAATAAAATCCTGCAGAAACCACAGTTGTTGGGTCAACAGGCTTTGATAGTGTCACTTCAATGACAGGATTGAGTGGCAAATCCGTAGCATAGTTATTCGGGATACTCCAATTAACGATGCTACCAAATTCCGTATCGAGTAATTGCCCAGTTGTGAAATTTAACGAAAGTGCTTCGGTTAATGTATTTCCAGCTAAATCACTCACGCCAGCGATCATAAATTGATAATCTGAACCCGCGTCTAATTCGACCGTTGGTTGCAAAATTATTCGAGAACGGTCCGCCTCAACACTAACTGTTGCATCTACTTTTTGACCGTCGACATCAAATAACTCTAAACCACTGAGCTGCAAGGCGTCGATAGGCGAATCAAACAATACGGCAAAATGGCTATTGATTGGTAAGTCTACATCCCCCTCTGCTGAGCTTGTTCTTTGAACCACTGGCGGCACTAAGTCCTCTGAAAAGTTCGTTTTAAAATCAAATTGATAGCCATTCAACTGATTGCCGTATATATCGGTAATTCCAGCATATATATATACGTTATACTCGCGGCTAGCTTTAAACAGCTGGTCCGCGACAAAACGGATAATCGTATTATCATCAGATAAACTTAATTGACCGGATATGTCTTCCCCAGTTAGCCGGTCTTGTACCACAAAGTTGTTAGAGGTCAGTGTTGTTGGGTCTATAGTTTCATTTATAGCGACAGCGATTTGGGTATTTCGAGGAATATTCACCGAGTTGTCCCATGGACTTACTTTTAAGACTTCCGGTTTGTCAGATTCAACACATGTCCCTGTTGAAAATGTCGAACTAAACGAACCTGACATTGTGTTCCCAGCGCTGTCTTTTACACCCGAAATCGTAATTGTAAAATTGCTGTCTGTTGCTAACGAATCGGTTGCTCGGAAAAATACCTCGGCGCTATTTAGCACGGCGGTTACCGTGCCGGTAATGGCTCCGACATTTTCCTGCAGTAGACTTAGACTCGAGTCATTTACACTTGATGCACGAATAGGCTCATTAAAACGAATCGTAATGCCCTGATTGGTACAAACATTTGTCTGTAGATCGGTGGGGGTTACGTTGATAACAATTGGTCTTGTTGTGTCTGAGTTTAAAGGGTCTGTATCAGCTGCAACTTCGTCGCCATCTAGTATTAAATCGTCGTCACTATCTTCATCTAATGGATCGGTCCCCATCTCAACTTCGAGTCCATCTATTAATCCATCATCGTCCGAATCTGGGTTATTTATATCTGTCCCCAATATCGCTTCCTGATCGTCCGTCAGGCCATCTTCGTCGGTATCAAGATCGTCAACAACATCCAATATATTTACCGTCACCGTTAGGTTTGTAGACAGATTCGTCGGCGAGCCATTGGTTTCTGTTGCCCTAATAACAATGTCGTACATTTCTGTCGTTTCAAAATCCAGTGCAGTATTATTCTCGACAAAAAGTACCCCTGTTGCATTGTCGATGGTAAATATTTGAAGTTCGTCTTCGCTAATTGTCCATTGGACTGCATTCCCTTCAGGGTCAGCTAAAATGGTTGCGGTGTAACCTGCCTCGCTTTGATTTGGGGTATTTTCGTTTAGGCTAAATTGACTGGCGGAACTAAACACTGGCGGTTCATTTACGTTAAGAACCCGAACATCGATAACATATGTTTGCGACAAATTCCCGTCTGATAAAACAAGTTCAAGCTCAATATTCGGTGTAGTCTCAAAATCAAGTACTGCGTCCGTACCCACACGGACCTCACCATCGGCATTGATATACAATCCGTTGCTAGAACTATTTAACGAATACAAGACTGTTTGGGCTTCAGGGTCAATGCCTGTCGCTTGATAAACTAATGTCCCCTCTGTGGTGTTTTCCAATAGCTCAAAATCAGTTGCAGAGGTCAGCATGGGGGCTTCATCAACATTTGATAAATTTATTGTAAATGGTAGCGTCGCAACCGCATCAAAAACATCAAATACCGAAATCGTAAATTCAAATTTATCAACCGTCTCAAAATCTATTAAAGCGTTGTTTTTAACGGAAATGACACCTGTAAGTTCGTCAATTTCAAACGAATTGGTGACATCATCTATAACGAACGTTAATGGATCTTGCTCAGAATCAGTTGCCGTGACCGTGAATATTTCTGAACCTGCGTCTAGATTTTCCGCAATGACTACCGACGCGGCCGATGTGATTATCGGACCTGTATTGTTCGTCGTTATCAATACCACTAGCTGATAGTTATTCACTTCCGAGTCGACCAATATTTCCAATGTGATAATTGAAATACCGCCTTGCCCTATCGCAGGTGTAAACGTGATTTCGCCATCGCTAAGTACGACATTACCGACGGAAGCTGATGCAGATGATATTTCAACATTGGATGGTAAATCTCCGAGGATCTGCTCGAGATCAACTACAATTGGCGTTAAGTCGTCCGTTGTTGCGTGGGCCGCAACAACGTTTAACTGGACCGTTGCAATACTGCTAACCAAATTCCCATCTGTTACTCGGTAACTGAATGAATCAACACCAATAAATCCGGCCTGTGGTGTATAGACAAAACTACCGTTAGCATTGACTACCACCGTGCCCGAACCAGCCGTTGTCACGCTTGCAACATCGATAATAACTGTATCACCATCGATATCAGTGTCATTAGTCAAAATCCCTAGAGCGCTTGGAATTGTTGCTACTGCCGCATTTGACACCACATAAACATCATTATTCGCCACTGGTGGATCGTTTTTAGGTTGCACGTCTATTTGTGCGACCGCCACCGTTTGATTGCCTTCCGGGTCGGTTAATTGATAACTAAAACTGTCTAACCCAGTGAAATTATCGATTGGTTGATAAGAAAATGAACCATCTGTGGCCAATACTAATTCGCCGTGCATTGTCGTTGTTACTACCGATAAAATAAGTTCAGACAGGTCATTATCATTATCCGAATCATTCGCTAATACCCCGTTTGCAGTTGTTATCGTTAGTAGCGCGTCCTCATCGACTTGATAGGAATCTGCAATCGCAAATGGGGGATAACCATTAAAGTCTGGTGATTGAATAGTAACAAGTGTTTCAGCACTTAAATCGTTGCCATCAGACGCTTGGTAAGAAAATTGATCAAACGTCGTAAAGCTGTCATTGGGGGTATATAAAAAACCACCGTCTGTATTTACAGAAATTGTCCCAAACAAAGGTGCAGTAACAAGCGGTAAATTTACGGCTAGGTCGTCACTTTCTACATCAAAATCATTTTCGAGCAGTCCGGGACTGGCAACCGTTAAAGTGTCTCCAGTAATAACGAAACCGTCAACATTTGAAACAGGAAGGTCATTAATACCAGTCACATTAATCTGCACTAATCCGATTGCAGTTAGGCTATTAGAACTTGTAATTTGATAACTAAATTGGTCTGTACCAAAAAAGTCAACATTAGGAATATAATCAAACGTGCCGTTAGCATGTATGTCAAGTTGACCATTGGCGGCTTCTGATATTGGAGTCGTTACTATAGAAATGGTATTGGTGCCAGTGGCCGTGTCATTAGCAATTAAGTTACCGCTTAGTGTCCCATCTTCTACAACTGTAAACTCATCGTTATTGGCCGTTGGCGGAGTGAAATCCAAACCGTCTACTAAAATAATTTCCGAACTAAAAGCACTCTCGCCGGTACCATCAACCCCTGATACAACCAAATAATAATCTTGCTCAATGGATTTTTGTGACAAGCTTACTGAATTTTCTCTGATCCCTAACTCTGATATTCCGCCATTTAATGAGGCTATATTACTGCCTGTAATACCGGGCTCATTTGCTACATAAACGTTATACCAAAGAAATTCGTCTGAAGTGGACCATGAAATATTTAGCTCCGAGCTCGACTCAGAAATTTCAGCAACCACATTAGTAATCGTTTTCGGTTGCCAAAATAACACCAATGTCGCGACTCTTTGTTGTTCTTCATTGCCATCTACAACCCATAGTTCAAGCGTATTTTGCCCTGGCAACCAGCCTAAAACGGTTGGATTAATACCACTGATAGTTGCTTTGAATTCTGCACCACAGTTAAGATCACAGACTGCCATGGCAAGTTCAGTATGGTTATTTCCAAGAAATATAGCGCTAATACCTTGGGCATCAGAAACATCAATTGCTAAGGTTAAATTGCTGTCAAATTGACTATTTGGTTGCGGATAAACAAAGCCACCAACAGCATTAAGTTGGCCAACTTCAATAATTTGCGAACTAGATAACGATGCCCCTTGAACTTTAGGGCTATATGAAAACGGAACGAGCTTAATATCACGGGCTTGCAATTGCACTTCATCTTGCGACCCTGGTTGCAATTGTTCTTGCGCATCAAGTGGTGCTTTTTTTGCCGCACTTTCGTCCGATCCACCACAACCGAACAGCACTAGGCTGACAGCTAAGCTACAAGCGATCTTTATTTTTGTCATTGCGCTAATCATTACTGCCACCACATATCCGTTACTTAATAATAAAACTACCCGTTGTATTGATGTTAGGGCGTAAAACTTCTTCTAACTCAAAATTACCAATTATTGAGTCTAAACCGTCATAAAATGCGGTATCTATTTCACCATCAGCCAAGTTGTTACCATGGGAAGCATGACTTATATCTAAAGCAATTTGACCAGACGTAGAAATGTTTCCAGAGAACGTTGCTCGCCATTCTCCTTCGTTATCATCTAAAGTTAAATTACCCGCGGTAACGCCTAGCGTGTCAAAATCAATGTCCATCGACATCTGGAAGTTTTTTAAGCCGCCCGCCGTTGAGTTGCCATCTAAAAGCTCAGCGTTGTTATAGGTTAATTTTCCACTTCGGTCAGGCAATAGCTGCTCTGCGGTTTTTGGTTGAGCAGTATTAAATTCATCGGTTGCGAGATATGAGCCATCTTCGGCTAAATCCACCGCAATTTCAGTAAATTGTCCATCACCTGCTGTCATTTCTGTATCTTGGCCAATGTCGTTAGCTTCGGGTACCGCTGCATCTGAGCTTTGACTATTGCTTGTTTGCGCAACTTCAGTGGTCTCTTCTTCACTATTATCTGACGGTTCATCGTTACTAGTGACTTCTTCCGAGTTTTCAGCCTCTTCAGAACTTTCTTCTGCTGTACCTGCCGTTGTTGACATACCTGAATTAAAATTCTTTGGGGGTTCAAGTAACATGGTCACTTTACCCGTACTGCTTATTGAGGCATAAGAGAATGCCTCTCCTGCGCCAAATGAAACTTGTCGACCAGGCTCATCACCAACACCGATTGAAACGTCTACAGCCCCATCCCATACCGCGATAAACATTTCTTTTGCGACAAGTTCTACTTCGTAATGAGTACCACGGATCCCAATACTGCCCACGGGAGTTTTTAATCGATAATCGCCATTTTGCGCCTTAATATTTCCCGTAACCGAGCGCAGGCCCCCTTTAACCAATTCCATGACGACAGAACCTTTACCTGACTCGTCAGAATACTGGTAATCGGCTATTTTTAATTCACTATTCGCTTTTAACGCTATAAGTCCACCATCAGACATTCGTAATTGAGCTTTTGCTTTATCGCCCGTCGTGATGAGGTCCTGTCCGAAAACAGCTGTGCGACGTTTTAATTTACGCTTTACATTGGTTTTAATGTCGCTGGCGTTTACGGCACCAACCACCAACATAGTCTTACCCGCGATATCCGCTGCATGCGCCACGCCGCATCCCATAAATAATGCAATTACTGTCAGTTTCCTAATTAACATATCGGCTCCTAAAACACATATTGCCAACCCATTACGGTCTCGACACGGTTAAAATTAAATAGCTCTACATTGCTGTCTTTTTGTTGAATATTTAACTGCAATTTAAATTGTTGATGCTCAGAATATTGGTAATTTAGCTGTGATGACGCAGCAATAATAGATTCGCTACGAACCGCTTTGAAGATTGGATGTTGTAAATCGTAACTATGAGACTCATACATGACATAGCTGCTGCTCATGACTTTATCCATAACGGGCAATGTAATTTGATAAATAAGACCAATTGTGGACTTGTCATTGTAGCCATAATCGCTGTCGGAGGCGCTGTCATTGGTATAATGCAGGTTTAATGTGTGCAACATTTTACTTTTATATTGAACACCGGCTGCCAACTTAATTCGAGAAAAATCGAGTTCCGGGCTAATTTGATTAGCCACAAATGACACATTTGCGCCAAATCTGTAATTAACTTGTTTATTTACTTTTTGTTTAAATCCAATACCCGCCCCTGTTTCAACTCGATACAAACTCACTTCGCGTTTAGGTTCCGACGTTAAATCATCTATTGTGTCTGTTTTAACATCCTGTTCTAACCATAGTGGTCGTGTATACCCAGAGTAAGATACTTGGCCAAATGACCAGTCCTGAACTAATGCAATATTTAATGCTAATTGTTGACGTTGAAACTGATTGTTTTCCACAAAACCATAATGGCTCGCAGCAACATCGATTTTTATAGCCTGATTTTGATCAATTGGATGCTGATACCCCCCCATGTATGACAGGTTATAGCCTGTATCTGAGGTCGCTTTTGCAGATTCAAATAATACGATTTCACCTAAGTCTGGAATCAAAATACTATCTTGGTCAGTACCGCTATTGATATTACTGTCTAACGATAAATTCGCACCGACAATGTGGTACCACACGGTTTTTCGACTTAAAGCGTTGCGATTAATGGTTGAGGATAAACTTGAAATTTTGTTTTGTTGTTCTGCAGTTAATGTCAATTTTTTTAGCTTTTCTAGCTCCGCTAGAGCGGCGGCGTAATTTCCCAGTTTATTGTAACTTTGAGCTAAGAAAAAGCGTCCTATAAACACCTTGGGCCTTAAAACCGATACACGTTCAAAAGCAAATACCGCTTCTTGAAAACGCTGACTGCCATACGCTGCAAACCCAAGTAACAGATCAAAATCAGCTTCGCCACCATAATCAAATGCGAAGAGCTCGGCCGTTTGATAGGCTGATTCGTAATCTTTGTTGGTCAGTAGATAATTTAACTCATCCAAAACATCTGGGTAAGGCAAAATTTCGCTACGAGCTTGACTCGCGAGAGGCAACAAGAAAATAACAAAAACAACTACTAGGCGTCTAATCAGCATAAACCACCTTCGCTAGTTTCAATTTGAGGATTGTCCACGATACAGTTTTACCTTAAAAGTTAACCTTGATAGTTGCGTTTCGATTAAAACATTCTTACTAAACCGTTTAGATAATACACACACCGTAGCCTGTTTAACAATCCAACCACGTTGTTTAAAAGGGATAAATCAAGCGTGCTGTCTTGCTACAAAGTGTATATTGTCCACCAAATTACTGGCCAAGCCATCTATGGTGGCATTAGAACCTCGGTTAAAAAGCTACAGCCCATGACCTTAAAATAGTGTAATAAAGCACAGTGATGCAAATATGACAGCTAGACTATTTTCACAAAAAAAGAAATCTAAATGGTGATTATTTTGAGTGTAGTATAAATAATCAAAATATTGCCGAAAAAATTAATATTTTCTAAACAAATCATGGGCAACTCATTCAAACCAATAAAATACGTTGGCCGACAGCCAACATATTCAATTACAACTTATTTTGATTAGTGACAAGTTGATTAACCAAAGCTTTGAGCTCTTTGATCTCTGTTTGCAATTCAGTCATAGAAGGCTCATTGCTAACATACAATAGCGCTTGCTCCTTTTCCATGACGCTCACCACGATGCCAATAACCATATTTAAAAATGCAAAGGCGGTAAAAAAGATAAATGTTAGGTAAAAGATCCAGGACATTGGGTACACTTCCATCGTCTCATACTGGATGTCGGTCCAATCTTCAAAGGTCATGATGCGGAACAGAGTTAACATCGAAATAGCAATGTCTCCCCAAAGCTTTGGATTTATGGAATTAAAAACAAAACTACCAATTGCTGCGTAAATATAAAAAATGATAAACATCAGCAAGACAACATAGCCCAACTGCGGCAATGCTTTGATTAACGAGTTAATTAATACGCGAAGTTCGGGGACAACTGAAACCATTCTAAGTACCCGAAACACTCGGACCAGACGAGCTAACAGTGCCATTTCAGAGTCATCAATTGGGATCAGACTTATTGCAACAACCAAAGAATCAAATATATTCCAGCCCTTCTTGAAGAACTGCTTTTTATCATCATCTGCGATAAATCGAATGGTTAATTCAACTAAGAAAAAGACGGTAATAAAAGTATCTAGAATATAAGTAATTGAAATGGCACTTTCTGGCAATTGAAAGGTCTTTGCGCCTATTTCGAGTGCCGAAAGGATAATAACTGCGACAACAACAAGCTCAAAAATTTTATTATTTTTTAACGCGTTAAACTTAGATTTTATAACCTGATACATGTTTTTTAGCTAAAATATGGGTGGTAAAAAGTGATGTGAATTATATCGGACATTGCCCCAAATGTAGAACTGAATTTTTAGACTAATATCATTAGTTCAATTGGAGTCTATTATTAAGGTTCATGCATAAAACGCTTCAGCCTCACACATTATCAACATTAAAGACGTTAGGGTTGCCGCCAACTTATGTCTGCTCTCATCCAAAACACGAAGCGCGACAATAGGCCAACTTTCATACACCTATTTGTGCCTCGTTGATAACGCTAATAAATTTAGTAAAGCTAAAGCAAAAATACTGCATTGCATAAACATAAAATAACGCTTAGAAAAGAGGCAAAAATCAAACGGGAAAATAAATGAATAATAACAATAATATCTTTATCGCCTTTATCAGTGTCGTTGCCACGATAGGCGGTTTTTTATTTGGATTCGACAGTGGCGTAATTAATGGCACAGTTGACGGTCTTCAACAGGCCTTTAATTCACAAAGTATTGGCACAGGTTTTAACGTATCGAGTATGCTGTTAGGTTGTGCTATCGGTGCATTTTTTGCTGGCAGATTAGCGGACAAATTTGGTCGTCGTGCTCTACTACTCGTCGCAGCTGTGTTTTTCATCATTAGCGCCTGGGGTTCTGGTATTGCAACTAGCTCTGTCGAGTTTATTGTCTATCGCATCCTCGGAGGTCTCGCTGTTGGCGCCGCATCGGTAATGGCTCCAGCGTATATTAGTGAAATTGCGCCAGCGGAATACCGCGGCAGACTCACCACCATTCAACAAGTTGCAATAATACTAGGCCTGTTCATGGCATTTGTAAGTAACTACTTACTTGCTCAACAAGCAGGTTTATCTACCGAGATTCTATGGCTAGGCTTTGAAGCATGGCGTTGGATGTTCTGGATTGAACTGATCCCAGCGGTCCTATTTTTCGTTATGTTGTTCTTTATCCCTGAAAGCCCTCGATTTTTAGTGGCTAATGGACAAACGGATCTGGCAAAACAGGTATTGTGTAAACTTTATGGCGTTGACGTCGGCACCAAAAAACTATCAGAAATTGAAGCCTCTTTAGATGCTGATCACAAACCTCAACTCGCTGATCTCCTTGATAAGAAAACCCAAAAAATTCGTAAAATTGTTTGGATTGGGATCGGCTTAGCTGTATTCCAACAAATGGTAGGCATTAACGTGGTATTTTATTATGGTGCGGTATTATGGCAGGCCGCAGGATTTGCGGAGTCCGAGGCGTTATTAATTAATATTATTAGCGGTGCAGTTAGTGTCACAGCTTTAGTAATTACTATTTCAGTTATCGACAGAATCGGCCGTAAACCGCTACTTAAGTGGGGTTCAATTGGAATGTCTGTCACCTTAGGTATGTTAGTTATTGCATTTACAAATGCCGATACAGCTTCAAATGGTGACTTAATTCTGGGCGACTGGGGTACATTAGCGCTTGTTTCAGCAAATGCTTATGTTTTCTTCTTTAATATGTCTTGGGGACCGGTGATGTGGGTCATGTTAGGGGAAATGTTCCCGAATCAAATCCGCGGTTCTGGTTTAGCGGTAAGTGGCGTTGCACAATGGGGCTCTAACTTTATTATTACTATGACATTTACTATGTTACTAGGTTCTATCGGACTTGCGGGCGCTTATGGCTTCTATACGATTTGCGCAATCCTGTCAGTATTTTTTGTTATTTACTATGTGTATGAAACAAAAGGGCTTGAGCTCGAAGACATGGCTGGTTAATCGCTAAGACCGTCCATATTGTATGTAAGGTTGTATGGGCGGTTGTATGGACGGTTATTTAAAAAATAAGCAATCACAAAAAAGCCTAGATTCATTCTAGGCTTTTTATTACGTATTTATCTGAGCAATATAACTCAAACGCTTACCACATTAAGTCGTCTGGGATCACATAGTCTTTGTATGGATCATCTTCATCAACTTCTTCAACGGTATTTTGTGATACAAGTATCGAGTCATCTCGTTGAGCAATCTTTTCAGCTACCACAGAAGGCACAACAGCATAGTCGTCTGCTAATCGAACAATTGACAGCAGACCGTTGGCTAATTGACGTTGAACTTTGTCATCAACATTAAGTTTGCGAACTGCGCTGCCGTCTGTAAAGTTATAAGCTAAACTGCCACCGTGCAAGTTTAATTGATTCATTTCAATTAGCTGTACAATTTGGGCCTGAATCGCTTTCTTTTTAGCTTCTTCTTGGATCTGCTTGTTTAGCTGTTTATCACGCTCTAACTGTTCTGTTCTTTTAGAATCAGTTGCTGCTTTAATGTCACGTTTAAGATCACGATTCTTTTTACTGGCTTTTTTCGCCTTCTTCGCTTTCTTTTCGTTCGTTAAACCCGCTTTTAATAGCTGTTCTTGCAGTGACATCTGAGCCATAACTCTACTTACTTCTCCAATTTTTAATAATGCGCATTATCGTTTTTTCTCGCTAAATTTCAACTAGTACTGATACCTTAATCCAAACCACCCTTGTACCGAATATTCGTCTTCGGGTGAGATCAATGTTGCTAAACCATAGTCAAAAACCAAGTCACTCAGGCCTGTTCCATACATATTGATTTTTTCTTTGCTTCGTAATCCGACAATTTCCATTATGACATAGCTATCGACTACTAGTTCTGAGTAATAAAATTGACTTCCGCCGGTACGGCTAGACAACGCAAATGTTATCCGCTCAAATTTGTCACCAGTGTCATAACCAAATGGCAACTCTGGTGCAAACTGCCAATGGCTAAACATGTCTTCTGCAATTAGCGTCGATGGCATACCACCGATGGACAACAAATCATAACTACTATCTTTTCGCTCTGCGCTTAAATAGTCAGTGGTAAACAAGATACCTTGATAGTGAGCACCAAGCGACAATTGTAAATCTGTGCCTGTCCAGTCATCTACGCCGGCCACTAAATCTCGTTCAGTTTCACCACTTAGCCAATTTATACTAGACGACTGCACAACGCCCCATGATTGTCGGTCAAACCAGAACTGCTGTTTATGACCAAACGACATTGACTTATCAGAGACCACAGCATAACCATCTGGCTCATACTCATTGTGATCGTAACTCGCATTAAATTCACCACTATAAGTTTCAAATAAACGATAAGGGTAATCTGCGCTAAATCCGACACCTGCAAACGTCGTTTTGTCGCCTCTGACACTATGGCCTTGTTCGTTAAAGTCTAAATTAAAATAATGAAAATCTGCTGTCAGATTTATCGGATATTTTCGAAAATTAAGGTAACCACTTACTCCCGCAGCAGTATTACTTAAGGAATCTAAACTCGCATTAAGTTGCCAGTTCAAAATTTGTAACAAGTCACTGCCTTTAACGCCAATTTCCAACAAATTAGTGGAGGCACTATTAAATTGCCCGCCTACCGTAAGTGTTTTATCTTGACGCCATAGCCCTTCCGAAGAATTGTAATCTAAATGTTCTCCTATTGAATCGTCCTGATTAAAGGAGGCTGCAGGCATTTTAATTGGGTATGGGCTAATAGATTCTAGGTATTCCCAATTTTGTTGGTCTGAAATCCCAAATACGCGATGCCAATTTCCTTTAGACGTTTGAAACGAATACAAATTTGGACCTGTTGAACGATATGAAGAAAATAAAATCGTAGTGCCAAGCTTATTTGGTAACTCCATCGGCCAGGCAACCGGGACATGGCCCTGTGTTAATGCAAATAATTTTTGATCTTCAAACTCGTAACGATACATTTTTAATGCTTCGCCCTTACCTGCAACATAATAAAGCGCCTTACCATCTCGAGACCAATTTAAAAACGATAAGAACTGGTATTCGTGTGGCAACGCTACATAACTTGTTTCTTGGGTCGTCAAATTTCTTATTTTAATTCGCCATGGTTGATTTATATTGTGTTCAAGGTAGGCCAGCTGGCTATTGTTTGTCGGGTTCACTCGTGGGAAGTCATACCCGTATTGTAATGACGCGGTTTCAATTTCATTAGCCTGAACCGTGCCACTTAAATTGGTAATATTAAACTGCACCAACGAAGAATAGCCGAACTTATTTAATTCGGCATAAACACGACCACTAGCAATGTCGACATCAAATCGTCTGACATTTAGTCCATCAGTCAGTTGCGTTACATTGCCGGTGGATAATTTCCACTTAAATAAATCTTGGTGTTTAAAATTATTACTGTCCGTTGTACTGGAAACAAACAGCAACGCATCGTCTCCCATCCAACGTGGGTGGCGAATACCATTAAAATTACGCTGCGCAAGGTTAAATTTTTTCTTACGTTTAAAAATAACTGGCGGCGTATCAGCAATGTCTATTGGATCGGCTTCAATTAAATCTTTTTGTGCTTTTTCAAACTTTTCTTTCGCTTTGATATTTTCTTTGGTTTCATAAACCACTAGATTGACTTTAGCGTTTGGTCCCTTTGACTTCTCGACAACAGCTAAAAGTTCACTATTTGGGCTTAATGTTGGTTCTGCTAATTCAAAATCACCATCTAACCAAAGACTGTATTTATCCATGATGTCTTTGTTTTCAAGATTCATCACTTTTTGCGTAAATTCGGCAACAAAACGTTGATATAGAAGCTGAGCGGGTTGATTAAAAACGCCGACAAAGGCTTTTTCAAAGTTTCGTTTTTTGGCGCCTTTCATCCGTGTCCAAACAGCGTCTAATTTTTTCTCACTGTAGTTGGCTTCAATCCAAGCTAAAAATCTACCACCGACTAAGTAAGCCATATTACCGATCCGATATCGACCGCTTGTACTGCTAAGTTCATTATAAGTCGGCCAGCCACCTTCACGTGCAAATTGCTGTAACATCATTTCAACTTGCACATCGTACAATCGGCCACGACCTGTAAGTTTTGACTCCAGCAGGGTCGCATAACCTTCCGCGACCCATCGTTCGGTAATTCCGTTTGTTACATCATAAATATCATAAATAGACGCCACAAAGTTGGTCCATGTGTTACGACTTGGTTGTGCGAGGTGCAACAAATGTGCATATTCATGAAGTGATAAAAGTTGTGGCCAACTTGAAGAATTAGAAATCTGAGAGTCAGATTGTGGTGCTGTTGCAAATAACGCCATAAAAGGCTTATTACTATATGGAATTGCAAAGCCATTCGAGTCATTTAAAGGGTCAAAAACAACCACATTGACGACTTCTGGAAGGGATCTTTTTTGCTGCTGTAATAATACGGTTCGCGACGCTTCCATTTCATGTGCAGCTGCTATAGACCACTCCTCATATTCGGCAGTGTAATGAATCCGAAAATGTTCAGTTTTAAATATTTTCCAGTCCAATTTAGACATAGGGTCTGCAATACCCTGCCCACTCGCTACAATAAACATCAACAATAAAAAGTTAATTAACAATATAATTCGGTTTTTGAACATTTAAAATCCTTGTCGCCTTAACCTCAAATTTAATGATGACATTAAGCCTGCTTTTTTCTTTAATACTGACAATATACTAAATTATAACAAAATGTTTTAGGTGGCGACCAAAACATTGTTATGCTGTAAAAAAAAGTTAGGAATTTAAACATGATGGAAGTATTCGACTCCTTAAAAGCAAAGTTTTTTGACAATTTGAGTCAACCTCAAAAAATCTATCTATTTGCATTTCTCCTGCAACTTTTGTTTTTTGCAACTGATGATCTCATTGCATTTTCAACTATTGGCTTTGTCGCAATTATCGGTATAGCAATGGAGGTATGGCCTAAATTTGTTGCCGCCTGGAACAATTTGTTAGGCCGATTCATTATCATTATCAGTTATGCAATCGTTGCAAATTTTGCGGTGGCATTTGCTGCACAAAAAGTGAATGAAGTGATTGGTATTGATCCTTCCCCGCTGTTTTATTCTATTGGATTTGCAACCCTACTTATGGCGCCAATATGGATGTTGACACTAAGTGCAACGGTTATGGTCCTTTATGTGATTTTTTTGCAATCACTTATTTTATTAAGAATATTTCTCAAAATAATTAGGCTTGATAAGTTGTTTCAATCTAAGGCCCCAAAAAGTAGTTTGTCATTAGCTTTACTTAAATTATTTCTAATTCCAGCCATGCTTACGACTTTAACTTCAGCCATTGAATTTTACAGCGGTGAATTTGACTCCGCAAACATGCAACAAACCGTAAAAGATATCGGCAAAAGTTCGCCTTATAATAACAGAGTCGATGACAATAATGTTGCTGGTGATAGCAGTACAGAGGCTGATTTATCCAAAAGTAAGGAACAGGAAATAGCGGAAGAAATCCTAGCGGCGACACTCGTCGAAGATAATATTACTGGTATTACAGATGGAAAAGCGACAAATGAGACAGATAAAGAGGTCGACGATGACGAAGAGCTTGATTATGATTTCACCTTTAATCATCTCATCGCTATATTTGTACACAATGTCGAACTATTTAAATTTTCACAGTGCATCAAAACAGATAAAGAACGCGTTTTATCAATAGGCGAATTTGATATTTTAGTCAGTACGCCTGATAAAAATGCGCAATACGGACACAAGTTTACTGTTAGAAATTGCCAATTAAAATCTTTTTAAACGGCTTAATGATAGGGTTTACCTTGTCCACTACACTGTCGTCATAATGACCTAGAGAGCGTATTTACCAATATAAATGCGCTTTTTATAACGCAGACACCCACCGTTGTTTTAAGCTTCAAACGCTCCTGCGCCAGATGATTATAACGGATTATAACGTAGACACCCACCGTTGTTTTAAACCTCAGATTATAACGTAGACACCCACCGTTGTTTTAAACCTCAAACACTCCTGCGCCAGATTATAACGTAGACACCCACCGTTGTTTTAAGCTTCAAACGCTCCTGCGCCAGATTATAACGTAGACACCCACCGTTGTTTTAAACCTCAAACACTCCTGCGCCAGTTTATAACGTAGACACCCACCGTTGTTTTAAACCTCAAATGCTCCTGTGCCAGTTTATAACGTAGACACCCACCGTTGTTTTAAACCTCAAATGCTCCTGCGCTATTTTAAAACGCAGACACCCACCGTTGTTTTAAGCTTCAAACGCTCCTGCCCAGATGATTATAACGCAGACACCCACCGTTGTT